>JAYEPD010000116.1:0-9867 GCA_034723675.1 Campylobacterota bacterium | reverse complement strand
ACTACAAGATACTACGCCATAAGCATATCAGCTATACTAATAATACTTTTAAATTTAAAACTAAGTTATATGGGACTATCTCCTTGTATAGATATAGCCTCTATTGTATTTGTAGCAATTGCTATAGCCATAAGTAAATTACTCAATGAAAAATCACAAAGTAGTTTTCTTTTGGGTATAGGACTTATTCTTATAGCTTTAGCAGCTTTGGGTATTTTTGCAACTGTGCAAGATATGAGTAAACTAGGTGGTGCGATAGCTGTTGCAATTTTACCTATGGTGTATTTATGTGTTTATATCTTTTTTGTATTAAATACTAAACAGATATTATTAGCTGATTCGGTTGCTTACAAGGGAGAAGGTTTAGAATTAAGTAAATATGACTATATTTTTCATATTGGATTTATAGTTTTAATATTTTTAGCTATTGTTATGTCTCAAGCAGGATTTGGAGCTGCTATAGATGTCCCATCGCTTCTTATGTTTTTACCACTTCTTGCTACTATTAAATTAGAAGATAAAATAAAAGGGTTACTTTTAAGACTAAACATAGTCTTAGGTGTAGCTACTATAAATCTTTTGATTGGTATCTATAGTGTGCTATTAGATCCAAGTAGTGAAAATATAGGACCTATGTTTGCATTGATGATACTTAGCAGTACTTATGCACTTTATATCTATCTAGGATGGATAAAACCACAACTATCAAAAACAACTATAAACTATACAAAAAGTGAATATATGCTTTATATTGTTAGTGCATTTTCTATATTTTTACCATTTATTTATATAGTGTTGAGTAAGTAGAGTTTAAAAAGGACAAAATAGATGAATAATATTTTATGGTTAGAATTAGTTGTAGGTATAATAGTTAGTTTTACTTTATTGGGTATATTTATATGGGGTGCAAAAGGTGGACAGTTTGAAGATAGTAAAAAAATGATGGATGGATTACTTTTTGATTCAACAGAAGATTTAAAAGATGCTGTTAAAAAAGATGAAAAAGTAAAAAAAATAAAAGAAGAAAAATTAAAGAGAAATGATACATCTAAAAATAAAAACGACTAAAAATATAATGGGCTTTAGTGCAGGTATAGATTCAACAGCATTGTTTTTTTTATTGTTAGAAGAAAATATACCTTTTGATATTGTTATAGTTGATTATAATCAAAGAGCTCAAAGTAAAGATGAAGTTATTTATGCAACACAATTAGCCCACAAATATAATAAAAAATGTTATATCTCTACATATCCAGATAGTTTAAAATTTACAGAAAAAGAAGCAAGAGATTTTAGATACAATTTTTTTGATCAAGTTATCAAAGAGAACAATTATGAGGCTCTCTTAACAGCACACCAATTAAATGATATGTTGGAGTGGTTTTTGATGCAGTTTACAAAAGGTGCAGGATTGAGTGAGCTTATTGGGATGGAAGAGCTGAGTTATAGAAACGATTATATCCTTTTGAAACCTTTATTAAAGTATTCAAAAGAGCAACTTAAAGATTATCTTGATTCTAAAAATATAAAATATTTTATAGATCAAAGTAACTATGATGAAAAGTATAAAAGAAATTATTTTAGACATAACTTTAGTGATAAACTATTAAGTTCATATAAAAATGGTATATCAAAAAGTTTTGATTTTTTAGAAAAAGATAAAAACTCTTTATTTAAAGAAAACGAAAAATTAATTATTGAAAATTTAAGTATATATAAATATATAGCAGATGTAAATGTTGCAATTAGAATAATAGATAAAGATCTTAAAAAAAGAGGTGTTATGATATCTTATGCTACAAGAGAAGAGATAATTGAAAAAAAAGAGCTTGTTATATCTCATAAAATTGCAGTAAGCTTAACAGATGATAAGATTTATATAGCACCATTTATACAAAATAGTATGGATAAAAAGTTTAAAGATAGGTGTAGGATAAATAAACTTCCTAAAAATATAAGAAGTTATTTATCAAGTTTAAGTACAGATAAGTTCAATAAAATAATTACTTTTTAAGTTGTACTTGTTTTTTATTTAGTTGATGTACTTTTAGCTTGTATTTTACCTCTAAACCATTGTTAAGTTTAGAAAATGATACTGGGTATTCTAAAGTTATAGATAAATCTTGTTTATCTAAAGAACTAACAAAATCAAAAAACTGTTGAGGTGTTTCTACTATAGATTTAATAGTAAAGTTAAATGTTGTATAAATATCTTTATCTTTTGATATAAACTTTATATTTGATTTAATAGATGATATACCATCTAAATATTTTGTTGCTTTTGAAATAGGTACAAATGCATATTTTTTATATTCTATATTTTCTATAATATTTTGCTTTAATATATTTGAATCTTTATTTTCAATGATAGTTGTAACCAATGTTTTAGATCTGTTTTTTAGTAATAGGTTTGAGTCTTTATATATGTTTTTCAGTTTAGTTTGCATCTCTTCTAAATCAGGTTCATTGAATATAAAATTTGTAACAAATGTTGAACCATCTTTTTGAACATCTAAATCCTTTAAAACAGCATTATAAGGTACTACTTCAAGTAGCATAAAAATATTTTCTAATATTTGTTTATTTAATAAACTGTGATTAGGTAACATAATGATTGGTTCAACTTCTACAGGGACAATCTCTTTACTTTTTATCTCTTTTTTAAGATTCTCTTTTTTCTCTATTTTCTTATTTTTAACTTCATCTTTTGGTTTAGTTTTATTTTGAGTTTCGTTTACTATTGGTTCTTCACTTATTTGATTTACTAAAACAAAGTAAGCAATAACAATACTTAATATTGATAACCCTAACCACATATAAATATTGTTATTTGTTTTTTTAGGCTCTCTTATATCTACAAAACTATATGAATTTGCATCTATTTTTTGTGTTAAAATATCAAAATAATCTTCTAAATTAATTTGTTTATAATTTAGTTCTAACATCATAGTTTCATTTATGATAGCTATTTGTTCAGGTGTTAAAGTTTTAAGTGTATAAAAAAGGTTTATTTTTTCTAAAAAATCAACATCATCATTTTCATCATAATAATTTTTAGCTATATCACTTATTAGTTGTTGTATTTCAAGAAAATGAACTTCATCAAATACTTTTTGTCCAACTAAATCATCATCATAAAAATCATCTTCTTTAATATTTTCAAAAGGTGTTATTTCATTACTTGTGCTATATGCAATAGTTTGATTTTTATCTGTTACCATGGCATAAATTATATTGTTGTGAATAAGTATATTTAAAGTATTTTTTTCTTTATTGTTATTTATATATTCATTGATAATGTTGTATGGTGAAAATAAGAAGTCAATTCCTGAATCTTGATAATATTTAATATTAGAATTAAATTTATTTTTTGGTACAACTATCTCATTATTTGAGTCTAAAATTGAAGATTGAAAAGAGATATTGTCATTTTGATTTTTGGGGATTATTTTTTGTTCTACCCCTTCATACATAGCTACTAGATAGGTCTCTTTTATATTTTTTTCTAAAGATTCTATTTTAAATAACGCTTCATTTGGAAGATTATCATCTGTTATTAAAAAAGATGATTGTTCATGTTTTGTGATTTTACTATCTTGAAAAGTCTTATAGTCAAGTTTTAATTGCTTATTTTCTTTTAAAATATTTATGTATTGTTTTTTGTCACTTTTAAACACTTACTCTATTCCTTTTATTCTTTATTTAATGGATGAGACATATTATACTGTTTTAATTTAGTATTTGAGTTTAATTTAGTATAAATACCAGTAGCTTTTAAACTGCTATGACCTAATAATTCGCTTATATCATTGATTCTAGCACCATCATTTAATAAATCACTTGCAAATGAATGTCTTAGTTGGTGTGGTGTAGCTTTTATCCCAATATTTTTAAATGCTTTTTCTAATCTATACTGCAATTGTCTAGAACTCAATGCTTTCTTTTCTTTTTCAAAAAGAAAAAGTGTTGGATTAAAATCATTTTTATAAATATTTAAAAAATGATTTAATGTATCATTTGATGGTATTTGCCTTTGTTTATCACCTTTTCCAGTTACAGTAATCCAGTTTTTGGATATATCACTAAGTTTTAAAGTTGATAGTTCAGATATACGAATACCAAAAGAGTATATAAATAATATTATCAGCTTTTCTTCTAAAGTAGCATCTTTTAAACTTTCAAATATATTGTTAGTTTGTATAGGTTTTGGTAAAGTTTGTGCAGATTTAACACTAGAAGCACCTTTTAGTTTTATGTTTAGGTCTTTATCTTCTAAAAACTTACAAAAGCTTTTTAAGCTAGAGATTTTTTTATTTATTGTTTTAGGATTTTGTGTAGCTATTTTTAATCTATATTTTGTAATATCAAATATTTTTACACCATCTTCTTCATATAACTCAGCTATTTTTATTGCTTCATATATGGGTGTTTTATATGTTTTTACTGTAAGAGGAGAATAGTTTTTTACATCTTTAAGATACGATGAAAATTGTTCTAAATAGTTAAAAAATAAATCTTTCATATCTATTATTTTGTTAGTTTATTTTCCATAAGTTTATCATGTATTAATTTTTTTGCATCTTCTATATCTAGTCCGTCAACATCAAAAGGTTCACCTATAAAAAAATCGATTTGACCAAAAGGTTTAGGTACTATAAATTTATCCCACGATTTTATTTGCCAATATTTTGATGGTATTGAACTAAAAGGTAAAATTTTTGATTTTGTTTTTTGAGATATAACAACTATACCATCAGCAACACTATAAATAGGACCTTGTGGACCATCTGGTGTGATAGCTACATCGATCCCTTTTTTTAAAGATTTAATCGCACCTATTAGAGCTTTTGCCCCACCTTTTGTAGAAGATCCTTGCAGTGCTCCAACACCTAGATGATCTACAACTTTTCTTATAGTTTCCCCATCTCTATGTTCACTAACTATAACTTTTATAATACCTTTTTTTTTAAAATGTCTATAATTTAAAGGTTGCATCAAAAGATCACCGTGCCACATAGCAACTATAACATTTTCTTTTGGTACACCATCTTTTGGATAGTGATAAACTTTTTTATTTGTAAAATATATAAATCTAACAATAAGTTGTAAGAAATATGGTAAGATTTTTGTTTGTATATATTTTTTAAACTTTTTTTTCATTTAGCTTAATACTTCCCCTTTTAGTGATGTTCTATTTGTTTTAGTTATTTTTATATCTACTATTTTTCCAAGTAACTCTTCACTACCTTCTACAAATACTTGAACATAGTTATCACTAAAGCCAAATATCTCACCATTTGGTTTTAACTCTTCAAGCATAACTTTCATAGTTTTGCCAAGATATTGTTGCATATGTTCATCTTGGTGCTCTTTATGCAAGTCTATTACTTGTTGTAGTCTTTTAGTACCAATATCATCTGCTATTTGATTTGGTAAATTTTTGGCAACTGTTAAAGGACGAGGAGAGTATTTGAAGTTAAAAATAGCTTCAAATTTTACTTTTTCAATCACATCAATAGTATCCAAAAACTCCTCATCTGTTTCACCTGGAAAAGCTACAATTATATCTGTAGAGATTCTTACATCTGGAACCATCTCTCTTATCTTTTCACAACGATTTAGGAACCACTCTTTTGTGTATCCTCTTTTCATCTCTTTTAATACTTTTGTATTTCCAGCTTGAAGTGGAACATGTATCTGTTTGCATATTTTAGGATTTGATGCAAACTCTTCTAAAAACTCATCATCCATATGTAGTGGGTGTGGAGAGGTAAATCTTATTCTTTCTAATTTCTCAATTTTACTTATATCTTGAAGCAACTTTACAAATGTAGATTTATCTCTGTTATCACTGTAGTTTGTTCCGTAGTTGTTTACATTTTGTCCTAATAGAAAAACCTCTTTTGCTCCTAATGCAACAGATTTTTCAATTTCACTTATTATGATCTCACTTGGTATACTTATCTCTTCACCTCTTGTAGCAGGTACTATACAAAAAGTACAGCTCTTATCACATCCCAAAGATATGTTTACACTACATCTATAGTTAGAGTTTCTATAATCTGCAAAATCATAAGTTGTTTCATCATTATTTATATCTATCTCTACAGTTCCTTTTTTAGAGACTGCTTGAGATATTTTAGATACATTTCTAGCACCAACTACAAAATCTACATAAGGAGCTCTTTTAATAATATCTGCACCTAAATGACTTGCAGTACAACCTGTGACTCCAATACTTGCTCCATCTTTTTTCTTTTTGTTAAAAGTTCCAAGCTCTGAAAAAAGTTTGGCTACAGGTTTTTCTCTAACAGAACAGGTGTTTATAATAATAAGATCAGCTTCTTCTAAAGTTTGTGTTGTTTCATACGATTGATGTTTTTGAAGTTCTGCTATGATATGTTCTGTATCTCGAACATTCATAGCACAACCTAAAGTTTCTATAAAAAGTTTTTTAGGCACTATTTTACTTGCTATTAAAGTGAGTGTATCTCATACATATATTCTGTATCAGCTAAACCATATTTAACTTCACCAAAGTGTACAGCATAACCAGCCTCTTCAAATTTATCAACTATTGCCATCATATCTTTATGAGAGTTTTCTCTATCAAAATAAAATATCTCCTCTTCATTTATAGCTAACTTTTCCAATAGTTTTTCAAATTTAACTTTTTTTGGTTTAGATGTAATCTCTTCTCTTGCTAATAAAATATCCATTTTTGTATTTTCCTTATGTGTAGTCTTAATTAAGGCGATTATACCTTTTTTGCTATAAATATTTGTTGAAGTAAACTTTTCATATAATATATATTAGTACAATAACTTGATAAGTTTTACTTAAGATTAACAAAGAAATTACGCGTGACTAGAAAATGAATAGCCATCTATTAATGAATAGATACTTAAAGATATAGAGAAAATAACTTAGTAATTAAAGCTATTGTAGTAAAGCAAGACTTCGTCGTGTCCTTTAATCTTAAGTAAAACTTATCAAGTTATTGTACTTTTAATGTATAAAATATAGGAAAATAAATGAAAAAATTACATCTAGTAAGTTTAGGTTGTACAAAAAACTTAGTTGATAGTGAAGTTATGCTTGGAAAACTTAAAGATTATGAGATGACTGATGATAGTGAAAATGCAGACTTAATCATTGTAAATACTTGTGGATTTATTGAAAGTGCAAAACAAGAGAGTTTAAATACCATATTTGACCTTGATAGCACAAGAAAAAAAGAATCTGTTTTAGTGATGGCTGGATGTTTAAGCCAAAGATATCAAGATGAACTTAAAGAGGGTCTTAAAAATGAAGTTGATATTTTTACAGGAGTTGGAGATTATGATGTTATTGATAAACTTGTAGATGAAAAAAGAGATCAGTTTTCCCCTAAAGTATTTTTAGCAGATGATAGTAACGATAGAGTTGTTACGGGTTCTTCATATCATGCTTATATAAAACTTAGTGAGGGGTGTAATCAAACTTGTTCATTTTGTGCAATTCCTGCTTTTAAAGGAAAACTAAATAGTCGTCCATTAGGTTCAATTGAAGCAGAAGTAAAATCTATGGTAAAAAAGGGTTATTTTGATTTCTCTTTTGTATCTCAAGATAGTAGTTCATTTTTGAGAGATTTTAATATAAATGATGGTTTAGAACAGCTAATAGAAAGAATAGAAAAAATAGATGGTGTTAAAAGTGCAAGAATATTATACTTATATCCATCCACAACAACAAATAATCTTATAGAAAAAATTTCTAACTCTTCTATATTTCATACTTATTACGATATGCCACTTCAACATATAAGTTCAAATGTATTAAAAATAATGAAAAGAGGAAAAGGTGAAGATCAGTTAAGAGAGCTGATGGATTATATGAAAACTATGCCAAATAATTTTGTAAGAAGTACATTTATCGTTGGACATCCTGGGGAAACTGCTGAAGATTTTGAAGAACTATGTAGATATGTAGAAGAGTATAAATTTGATAGAGTTAATGTATTTTCATATAGTGATGAAGATGGTACAAAAGCATATGATTTAGAAGATAAAGTTTCGCAAGAGATTATCGATCAAAGAGCTGAAATACTTGGTAATATCGTTGCAAAAACAACCATTTCTAAACTTGAAGATGAGATTGGACAGCAGTTTGATGTAGTTGTAGATGGTGAAAGTAGTGAGCATGAATATTTACTAAGTGCTAGAAAATTATCTTGGGCACCTGATATTGATGGTGAAATATATATCAATGACAATGAGATAAATGAACAAATAAAATTTGGAAAAATCTATAAAGTAAAAGTTACAGAGCTTAGTGGAGATAAGCTTATAGCAACAATAATAGGATAAATAATTTTGATTTTATCCTATTAATTTATATCCTAAAGTAAATTCTTTTTAGAAACAAATTTTAACCAAAAGAATCCAAATAATCCTGCAAAAAGTGAAGCTGTTAAAATACCAACTTTTGCTTGAAATATAAGTGCTGGATTATTTACAAATGCTAATTCAGCTACAAATATAGACATTGTAAAACCAATACCACCTAAAAAAGCCACACCAAATATTTGATGCATTGAACTATTTTCAGGTAGTTTTGCTATTTTTAATTTAATGGCAACCCATGAAACACCAAAGATACCTATAACTTTTCCTAAAATAAGTCCTACGATAATTCCTAAAGATACAGGTTCAACTATAGTATTGCCAACAGAACTAAAATCTATACTAATTCCAGCATTTGCTAAAGCAAAAAGAGGTATAACAATAAGTGCAACTGGAAGATGAAGAGTATGTTCAAGTTTAGAAGATGGAGTGTTAACAGCATCAATTTTATCCTTTATATTTTGTAGTATAGCTTTTTGTTTTTCATGCATGATATGATCTGTAGAAACAGGGTATTTTGAGTACTCATCAATTAAACTTTTTGTATCTTCTGCAAATGAAACTGGTGCATGTTTTGGTTTAGATGGTATTGCTAAAGCTGCTATTACCCCTGCTATTGTTGCATGAACACCTGACTCAAACATAAAAAACCACATCAATAAACCTACAATAAAATATGGTAATATCATACGGATTCCAACTCTATTAAATGCTATCATAATTAAAAACATAAAACCTGCTAGACTTAAAGCTAATATATTAATAGTATCAGTGTAAAATATAGCTATAACTAAAACAGCACCCAAATCATCTACAATAGCAAGGGCAACCAAAAAAGTCACAAGTGCAGCAGGTACACGCTTACCTAAAAGTACCAACGCACTAATTGCAAAAGCTATATCTGTAGCCATGGGTATTCCCCAACCACTTGCACCTGCACCATCTGAATTTATACCTAAGTATATAAGAGCAGGAAAAACCATACCACCAATTGCAGCTAATATAGGTAAAATAGCAACTTTAATATTTGATAATTCACCTGCAATAATCTCTCTTTTTATCTCCAGTCCAATAATAAAGAAAAATATAGCCATAAGACCATCATTTATCCAATGGTGAATTGAGTGGGATAATGCCCATGAACCTATATTTATATCTATTTTCATATGAAAAAAGTGTGAATAAGATTCATATAGTGGTGAATTAGCAAGCAAAAGTGCTAAAACGGTCATTAGCATCAATACTAAACCTGTCGTTGTTTGTGCATGTAAAAAGTGTTCAAATGGTGTAGATATTTTTTTAAAAGCTTTTTCCCAAGGTGCGTATAGTCTCATTTATTTTACTCCAATTAGTTTTATTTTGTAATTTTTTGATTTTAAATAATATTGCTTTAATTTTAACTTAACTTTATTAAAATTTCTGTAAAAGTTATTTGTTATATTTTATTACTGAGTTTGGTTTTGTTTAGATATACTTACATTAA
>JAYEPD010000115.1:0-10268 GCA_034723675.1 Campylobacterota bacterium | reverse complement strand
CTTTATATTGATAATCATTCTCATTTTAAAGTATAATTAAGTTGATAATGGTTATCATTTCTAAAATAAACAATGGAATGAAATATGAAATTATCAGAATTAGAGATAAATAAAATGGCAGTAATAGAAAATATAAATTGCGATAGTGAATTAAGACGAAGATTTTATTCGTTTGGTATTATCAAAGGTGCTACTATATTTATAGAAAATATAAGTTTTGCAAAAAATACAATGGAGATAAATGTAGAAGATACATCTATTGGACTTAGAGTTGAAGAAGCAAACTTTATTGAAGTTACTCTAAAAAATACTAAGGAATAGTAATGAAACCTATGAAAATAGTACTAGCAGGTCAACCAAATGTTGGAAAATCATCACTTATAAATGCTATGTCAGATTCACGATTAAAAGTTGGAAATTTTTCTGGTGTTACCGTAGAAAAATCTGAAATATGTTTTGAACATCATTGTCATGCTATTGAGATGATAGATCTTCCTGGTACATACTCAATAAATGGATTTTCTACTGAAGAGAAAGTAGCAAAAAAATATTTACTTGATAAAGATTATGACATTATAATTAATGTAGTTGACGCTACTCATCTTACAAGAAACTTACTTCTAACTTTAGAACTTTTAAACTTAAACAAAAAGATGGTACTTGCTTTAAATATGTATGATGAAGCAAAATTAGAAGGTATAGAGATAGATGTAAAACAAATAGAGGCAATCACAGGTATACCAACAGTCGCTGTTAGTGCTAATACAAAAGAGGGAGTAGATGAACTTTTAGAAGTTGTTCATAATTATTATGATTTAGATAAAAGAATGCCTTCTGAGATAAATTTTAGTGATTTTGTTGAAGAGGAACTTTACCATATTACAAAGTTTTTTGAACATAAAAAATTTCTATATAAAGATTATACAAGTAGAGAGATGGCTATAAAAGTTTTATTTGAAAATGAAAAGTTTTATGCAATGATTCATGATAAACCTATTTTTGCACAGATGCAATCAACACTTTTAATAGCAAGCGAAAAACTATATACATATTATGATACTGAAGATATAATTGAGATACAAACTATGGAGTTCCAATCAGTAGCTCATGGTATTAAAACAGAAACAGTAAAAAGAGAAGATAAAAAACAACCAAAACAATTGACTAAAAAAATTGATAATATTCTTATTAATAAATTTGTTGGAGTACCAATATTTTTATTTTTTATGTGGGGATTGTTTCAACTTACATTTGAAGTGGGTGCAATTCCTATGGATTATATAGATGCAGGTATCTCTTGGTTTGGAGAAGCTGTTGGTGCTACTATATCACATGATGGGCTTCGTTCACTTGTAGTTGATGGGATTATATCTGGTGTTGGTGCAGTTTTACTTTTTTTACCAAATATTATCATACTTTATATAGGTATAGCTTTACTTGAAACTACAGGATATATGAGTAGAGTTGCTTTTTTACTAGATGGTTTTTTTCATAAATTTGGACTTCATGGAAAAAGTTTTATACCACTTGTAACTGGTTTTGGTTGTTCCGTTCCTGCTTATATGGCTACAAGAACTTTAAAAAATGAGAAAGATAGACTTATAACACTTTTTATAATAGGTTTTATGTCATGTGGTGCTAAACTTCCTATATATGTTTTATTTGCTGGTGCATTTTTTTCTCCTGAATCTGCTGGTAATGTATTGTTTATTATCTATATAGCAGGTGCTATTTTAGGATTATTTATGGCAAAAGCATTAAGAGTATTTGTTTTTAAAAGTGAAGATGAACCTTTTGTTATGGAGATGCCAAAATATAGATTACCAACAATAAAACTTATATATATGATAGTTAGTCAAAAAGCATGGTCTTATGTAAAAAAAGCTGGTACATTTATATTAGCAGCTTCTATACTAATATGGTTTGCTTCAAACTATCCAAAGTATGAAAGTACAAATCCAGCTGTACAATTAGAACAAAGTTATTTAGGACAAATAGGAAAGGCAAGTGAGCCATTTTTTGCACCACTTGGTTTTGATTGGAAACTTGCAGTTGCACTTGAAACTGGACTAGCAGCTAAAGAGGTAGTTGTAGCAACTTTAGGGATACTTTACAATGTAGGAGAGGATGTAACTGAAGATGATGATAAACTTTTATCAGAGCTTAAAAAACACATATCATTGGCTACTGCTATATCTTTTATAACTTTTGTTATGATATATTTACCATGTTTTGCAGCAAGTATGGTATTTGCTAAAGAAGCTGGTGGATATAGATATTTAGCTTATCTTTTTATATTTACAACTACGGTTGCTTGGATTATGAGTTTTATAGCTTATAATGTAACTTTACTTATAACCTAAAATGTTTTTTTTAATACCTTTAGTTATTGTATTTTTAGCTTTATCATATTTATATCTAAATGATGTAAATATGATAATTACAGTATTTGTATATATTTTTATATCTTTTACTTTATTAATATCTTTTTATTTATATAAATATATAAAAAAAGATTTAAAACAGCAAGAGTTAAACCAAATTCAAAAAGAGATAAATATACTCCAAAATAAGCTTTTAAATTTAACAGATATAAAACAACAAGAACATATAAAACATAAAATTGAACTTCTAAAACAAGAATTTCAACAAAATTTATATGACTAGTTATATTTAGAGGTTCTCTTTATTGTAAATAAGAGATTGCACCAATACCTGCTATTGCTCCATCACCTGCTGCACAAACAACTTGCTTTGGTGCATCTATTCTTATATCACCTGCTGCAAAAAGACCTGGAACTGATGTTTCCATTTTAAGATTTACTATAACTTCACCTGAGTCATTTGTGTCACAGATAAAACTACCATCTTCTTGTATAAGTGTTTGATTTAAAACATCACGACCTACAAAAATAAAAGCACCTAAAGCATCAAGTGTTTTAGTTTCACCTGTTGATTTATCTTTTACAATCACACCTGTAACACCCATAGCATCGCCTATTATCTCTTGGGTCGTATGATTTAAAACTTGAACTATGTTTTTACATTTTAACATTTTTTCTACTTCATGAGGACTTGCTCTGAACTCTTCTCTTCTATGAACTATATAAACTGTTTTACAAATATTTGCTAAAAATATAGCTTCTTCAACAGCAGTATCACCACCACCTATTACAACTACATCTTTCCCTTTGTAAAAAAATCCATCACATGTAGCACATGTACTTACACCTTTTCCAAAAAACTCTGCCTCACCTTTAACACCACAAGGTTTAGGGACACTTCCTGTAGCTATTAGAACTGATTTAGCTTCAACTTTAGAATCATCTCCTAAAGTTAATGTAAATACCTCATCTTTTTTAGTTAAATGCTTAACCTCTGCCATACTGTGTTTTAAACCAAATTTTTGACACTGTTCTGGCCATTTATCCATAAGTTCCATACCTGTTACAACTTCAAGTTGACCTGGATAATTTTCTATCTCACTACTTTGTGTTATTTGCCCTCCAGGTAAACCTTTTTCAAACATTGTAACATCTTTTAAACCACCTCTTGTAGCGTAAAGTCCAGCTGTTAATCCAGCTGGACCTCCACCTATAATTGCAAAATCTAACATATATTTAACCTTTTATTATTTTAATTTATTTATAAATATTACTCTTTTTTTCTTGTAAAAATCTTTAAGGGAACCTCTAACTCTCTGTTAGTATTGTAAAGTTATTATTTAAAATCTCTACATATAACTCTTTTTTACCTTCAAATTTATAATTTTTTGTTTTATAAATTTCATCTAATACAACTTTATATATCTTTTTATTTTCATCATTTGGATAAGGTATAATATTTATATTATTAAATATTATTGTTTTTTTCTCTTTCCTTTTAAATATTGTTTTTTTATATCTAGAAAATTTTTTTAAACTATCTCCATTTGATTTTTTGAAGTTTTTATCATAAAATGACAAATATGTATCTATATCGCTTTTTTTCCAAGAATCTTTCCATTTAAAAATATTTGACATTATCAAGCTTATATCATCTTTAGGTACAGGTTTTAGTTTATTTTGACTTATTACTAAAACTGAATTATCTATGTTTATAGAGCTATCTAACTTTTTAATTTCTGTATTATCTAAAGCGATACAACCTTTTGTGTACTCTTCTCTACTTTGATCAAGTGGTAATCCATGTATCCAGATACCGTGTCCCGTTTTACCTTGACTTTTATCATATATATTTGGATAATTAGTTGTAAGTGCTAGTGGACCATAAAATGGATCAAGACTTGTAATTCTTTTTGTTAAATCATAAGCACCTATAGGAGTTTTAAGGTCACCTTCTATTTTTTTGTCACCATTTTTTTCCCCTAATAAAACACTTGAAGAGAATAATTTTTCATCTTTTTTGGTATCATATAAGACTATATCTTTAAGATCTTTTTGACAAAGCATCACATATCTTATTGATTCATAATATCCATTTGAGATATCAGCACCTTTTAAATTAAAATCCCAGTAATGCTTACTTTTTAGTTGTTTCTCTATCTCATTTTCTACTGCACTTATACCTTTTGTTCTATATAATTCAACTATATCAATTGAAATCGCATAAACTAAATTTGTAAAAATAAAAGTTATTAAAAGTAAATATCTCATATACCTGCCCATTTTTAAGATATGAAATTGTATAATAATACTCTTAAATTTACACAAAAGAGTTTTATTGAAGTTTATATTATCTATTTTATTTTCCGTTAGTTTGTCGTTTGCTGCATTTGTACATGAAGATGTATGGTGGAAGGGTGAAACACTATTAACATTTTTTGATAAACATCAAATATCAAAAGATATCTATTTTAATCTTTCAAAGACTGACAAAGAGTTATGTTCAGAGATATATGCGGGTGTATTGTTCCAAATCATGTATGATGTAGATGGTAAATTTGAACAAGCTCTAATTCCAATAAGTGAAGAGATGCAAATACATATATTTAAAGATATAACAAATCAATTTACTTTAGATATTATCCCTATAGAATTTACAGAAATTACACAAACTATATCCATACCTATCGTTTATTCTCCATATCAAGACATCATAGATAATACAAATAATAAATCTTTAGCAAATGAATTTATCCTAGCATTTAAAAAATCAGTTGATTTTAAGAAACTAAGAAAAAATGATATTGTTTCTATAAAATTTAAACAAAAAATTAGAGATGGGAGATATTTTGGTACACCTGAAATATTAGGTGCTTCTGTTAAAATGAGACGAAAAACATATTTTATATTTCAGAATCAAGATGATAAAAGGTATTATAATGAAAAAGGAAAAAGTTTAACTAGCTTTTTACTTAAAACACCTCTTAGATATACTAGAATTTCAAGTAAATTTACATATAAAAGATTTCATCCTATATTAAAAAGATATAGAGCTCATTTAGGAGTTGACTTTGCAGCTCCTACAGGGAGAAAAGTATATGCAACTGCCGATGGTAAGATTATACACAAAGGGAGAAAAGGTGGTTATGGAAAAACCATAATGATAAGACATAAAAATGGCTTAAAATCACTTTATGGACACCTTAACAGTTATAGCAATAGAATAAGAGTAGGATCATGGGTAAAACAAGGTACATTCATAGGTAGAGTTGGTAGTACAGGTAGAAGTACGGGACCACATCTGCATTTTGGTATATACAAGAATGGACGAGCAGTAAATCCACTAAAAATTATAAGTGTAACAAAAACAAAACTTAGTGGGAAAAAAAGAAAAGATTTTCTAAAATATGCAAAAACTATAAAACAGGATCTTATATCAAATGAAAAAAGTGAACAAAAACCATTAAAGATTGACAATTTTGAATTCTCTTATAAAATGTTAAAAGGATAAAACTATGTCTATTGATGAGATTGAATTAGAACTAAATAATATATTAGAAAATTTTGAAGACTATCATCCATCTGATATAGCAAATAAACTAAAAAAACTAAAGAAAAAAGATTCAGAAAAATTCTATTCTAAACTTCACGAGATACCTGAAGAGTACCTTGGTGAAGTTTTACTTGAACTTCCTGAATCACTTAGAGATAAAGCATACACATCATTATCAACTGAACAGATATCAAATGCTATTGAAGAGTTAGAAACAGATGATGCTACTGATATAATTCAAGATATTGAAGATTTTGATCAAAAAAAAGCACAAAATATTATAGAATCTCTTGATAAAGAGGATCAAGATGATATAAACTGGTTAAAAAAATATGATGATGATGTTGCTGGTGGATATATGCAAATTGAGCTTTTTAGTGCAAATCAAAATGATACTATACGAGATGCTATAAATAAATTCAAAATATTAAAACAAAACAATGAGATAGAAAATGTACATCAAGTTTTTATAGTAGATGACGACAAGATATTAATAGCATCTATCCTTCTAGAAGATTTGATAATATTTGATTTTAATATGAAGTTTTCAGATATAATTAAAAATGATACTGAAAACCTATATAAAGCATATACAGTAGAGGTTAACGACGATATAGATGAAGTTGTAAAACAGTTTGAACAATATAATCTTTCAGTTGTAGCTGTAACAGGACATAAAAATAGACTATTAGGGAGAATTACCTCTGATGATATTTTAGATGTTGTAGAACAAAGTGCAACAGAACAGCTATATAAATTATCAGGGGTAGATGATGAGTTTGAACAAGAAGAAGATCTTATTCAAACAGGTAAAAAAAGAGCTTCTTGGTTATTTATCAATCTTTTAACTGCAATTTTAGCTTCAATAGTGATTGGTATTTTTGATGAAACTTTAAAAGAGTTTATTGCTTTGGCTATTCTTATGCCAATAGTTGCTTCAATGGGTGGAAATGCAGGTACTCAAACACTTGCTGTTATGGTAAGACAATTAGCCTTAGGTGATATTGATAAATATAACAGTAGAGATGCAGTTAAAAAAGAGATATTACTTGCTTTATTAAATGGAACTCTATTTGCTTTTATTTTAGGTATTGTAGCTGCTGTGTGGTTTGAAAGTAGTATGCTTGGTATAGTTATAGCATTGTCTATGGTGGTTACTTTATTTAGTGCAGGTTTTTTTGGTTCTACAATACCTTTAGTATTAAAAAAGTTTGATATAGATCCTGCTATTGGTAGTACAGTTTTATTAACTACTGTTACAGACATCATGGGGTTTTTTAGTTTTCTAGCACTTGCTAGTTATATGTTAAAATAGTTTTATAATGGAATAAAAATGGAAACAAAAGATGTAAATCAAGAGATAAAAAACAATGATGCGATTATGATATACTTTAGTGGAGAAAATTGTGGTGTATGTAAAGCATTACAACCAAAAATACAGAAAGAGTTTACAAATAACTTTCCAAAGATAAAACAACTTTTCATTAGTGCAAGTGATTTTCCACAAATTGCAGTATCTTTTTCTGTTTTTACTATCCCTTCAGTAGTAGTTTTTTTTGAGGGAAAAGAAAATTTGCGAAAAAGTAGACATATATCTGTTTTACAATTGTCTGATGAGTTAAAAAGACCTTATGGACTTTTATTTGATAATTAGTCAATATTACATACAAGGAACTATATTATGAAAACATTTTTACTTATAACTTTAGCAGTTTTTTTAGCCTTACAATTTATACCATCAAGTATATCCAATCCAAAAACCGATAAAAAATTAGAAATAAAAGTATCTGATGAGATTATGGCTATTTTTAAAAGGTCTTGTTATGATTGTCATTCAAATGAGGTAAGAACCCCTTGGTATAGTAAGATAGCACCTGCTTCATTTTTTATAAATGGGCATATTGATTTAGGGAGAAAATGGTTAAATTTTTCAACATGGGAAAACTATACAGAAGATGAAAAAGATAAAAAACTTCAAGGTATCTATAGAACAGTATATGCAGCTATGCCACTTGCTAGTTATTTGTCTCTTCATGAAGAAGCAAGATTAACAAAAGATGAGATAAATCTTATACGAGATTGGACTGGTAAAAGACCTTTTTAATATGCAAGAAAAATTGAGTAGTGATACAAATAAATTAATCAAAAATATCCCTTGTGTAATTTTATCAGGGGGAAAATCAACTAGAATGGGAGAGGATAAAGCATTGCTTCCATTTAATGAGTTTAATACTATGATAGAGTATCAATATAATAAATTTTCAAAAATATTTCAAAATGTTTATATTTCAAGTAAAACAGATAAGTTTAATTTTAAAGCAAAAATAATATATGATAATAATAAAGAGATTTCATCTCCAATGATTGCATTAGATTCTATTTTGGATTTTATTATAGAAAATAAAGTATTTATTGTAAGTGTAGATACTCCATTTATAAAATATGAAACTATTTATAAACTTATAATTGCTTCAAAAGGTAACAACATTACAATTCCCATACAAAACAATCATAAACATTATTTGTGTGGAGTCTACGATAAAAAAGTTCATAAAACTATAAAATATTCATTATCAAAAAATATACATCAATTAAAACAACTATTAAAAGAGATTAATAACACCTATGAATTAAATCTTAATAATAAAATAGAATTTATTAATATAAATTACAAAGATGAATACAAAATCTATAATTATAACTATAAGTTATGTTAAAAATTATTTAATGCCCTTGTTTTTTAAGTTACATATTATTTCTTTTGTGATAATCTACTATTATATTTTATAACTATAACAAAGGAAACTAAATGATTGAAAACAGAAATGTTCAAAAGGACTTAGAACAATTAGACGCTATTCTTAAAGAGCAAGGTATCTCAAGAAGAGATGCTATGAAAATGATGGGGCTTGGTGGTGCAACTTTATTAGTAAGTGGCACAGAAGCACAAGCTGCAACAACAGCAGTTGCTAGTGAAGCAAAAGGTAAAATTTTAATCATTGGTGGTGGTCTTGCTGGTATGAGTACAGCTGCAAGATTTACAAACAGTTTATCAAATCCTGATATTACAGTTGTTGAACCAGAATCTCTTTCGGTATCTTATCAACCAGGACAAACTCTTGTAGGTGCTGGACTATGGGAGCAATCTGATATAGCTTATAATAGAGATGATTTTGTTCCAAGTGGTGTAAAAATAGTAAAAGAGAAAGCAGTAACTTTTGATCCAGATAACAATACTGTTACAACAGATAAAGGTACATTGCTTAAGTATGATTATCTTGTAATTGCTACTGGGCTTAAACTTAACTATGGTGCTATTAAAGGTTTAGAATCTATTGGTGAACTTTATTCTTCTGGTGATAATAAAGCAGCTGTTAAAGAGATGACAGATATGGGTATTGCTTCTATATATACAGCTGATGGCTCAAGTGCTACATGGGACTTGATGCAAAAATTTGTTTCAGATGCAAAATCAGGTAAAAAAGTAAAAGGTGTATTTACACACCCTAACACTCCTATTAAATGTGGAGGAGCGCCTAAAAAGATTATGTACCTTACAAATGCTAGACTAAAAGAAGCAGGTGCAGATGCTAGAGCCAATGCAGATTTACATTTCTATCCAAATGGATCATCAATGTTTGGTGTTAAAGAGTATCATGAAGCTATCAAATCTCAATTTGAGAGAGAAGGGTTAAAATGGAGTTATGCTCATAACTTAATTGCAGTTGACGGTAAAAATAAAACTGCAACATTTAACTACCACTGGAAAGAAAAAGGTGCTTGGGATGAAGATTTAGAAGAGTTTGGAGTTGAACTTAAAAGCAAAGAGGTAACAGTTTCTTATGACTTTTTACATATTACACCACCTATGAAAGCTCCAGATGAGATAGGAAACTCTAAATTAGGCTCATCTAAAGGTTGGCTGCCTGTTACTAAAGAGACACTACAGCATGTAAAGTATCCAAATGTATTTTCACTTGGTGATGTTGTTGCTGTCCCTATGGGTAAGACAGGTGGAAGTGCTAGAAAGCAATATAAAGTTGTAGTTAACAACATTATCTCTATGATGGAAAGTAAAAAAATTCCAAAAACAAATCCTCAATACGCAGGATATACAGTATGTCCACTTATTACAACAATTGGTACAGTGATGTTGGCTGAATTTGACTGGAGTAAAAAACCAACACCAATGGTTCCACTTGACCCTACACAAGAGAGATATATTTGGTGGTTATTAAAAATTTATTTATTAAAACCAATGACAGTTTACGGTATGCTTTCTGGTAAAGCTTAATAGAGAATAGGAGATATTAAATATGATAAAACAAACA
>JAYEPD010000114.1:0-10284 GCA_034723675.1 Campylobacterota bacterium | reverse complement strand
AAAAAAGTAAAAGAGTTAGGGATGACAAGCGTAGCTATGACTGATCATGGTAATATGTTTGGAACAATTGATTTTTATAATACTATGAGAAAAGAGGGTATAAAACCTATTATTGGTATGGAAGCTTATATCCACAATCAAGAAGATATAGGAGATAAGAGTACAAAACAAAGATTTCACTTATGTTTATATGCAAAAAATGATGTTGGTTATAAAAATCTTATGTTTTTAAGTTCTCAAGCTTATATGCATGGATTTTATTATTATCCCCGTATTAATAAAAAGTTGTTAAAAGAAAACAGTGAAGGTCTTGTATGTACAGCAGCTTGTTTGCAAGGTGAGATAAACTGGCATTTAAATTTAAATAACCCTAGAAATGTAAAAAATGGTGCAAAAGGGTATGATGAAGCTAAAAAGATAGCTTTAGAATATAAAGATATTTTTGGTGATGATTTTTACCTAGAGATCATGAGACATGGTATAGTTGATCAACACTATATAGATAAACAGATACTTCAAATAGCTCAAGAAACAGGTATCAAAATTGTTGCAACTAATGATACGCACTATACCAATCCCAAAGATGCAGAAGCACATGAAGCATTTATGTGTATAGCTATGAATAAACTTTATGATGACCCAAATAGAATGCGTCATAGCGTACATGAGTTTTATGTAAAATCACCAGCAGAGATTGCAAAACTATATGCAGATATACCAGAAGCTATACATAATACCCAAGAGATAGCAGATAAATGTAATTTGGAGATAAAGTTAGGAGACCCAACACCACCTAACTTTAAATTTACAAGAGAAAAAGCACAATTAAATGGATTGACATTACCAGAACCTGATCTTGAGTATAGTTTAGAAAACGATAAATTACTTTTTATAGATGAGTGTTGGAGAGGACTTGAAAGAAGACTTAAAATAGTTGATGAGTCAAAACATAAAGAGTATAAAGATAGACTACAAGTTGAGATTGATATTATAAACAATATGAAGTTTCCAGGGTATATGCTGATAGTTTGGGATTTTGTGGCTTATGGAAAATCAATAGGTGTACCAGTAGGTCCTGGAAGAGGATCTGCTGCTGGAAGTTTAGTTGCTTTTTCTATGGAGATTACAGATATAGACCCTATCCCTTATGGTCTTCTATTTGAGAGATTTCTAAACCCTGAGCGTATCTCAATGCCAGATATAGATATGGATTTTTGTCAAGGAAGAAGGCAAGAGGTTATAGACTATGTTGTTGAAAAATATGGACGAGCTAATGTTGCCCAAATTATAACCTTTGGTAAGCTTTTAGCAAAAGGGGTGATAAGAGATGTAGCAAGAGTACTTGATATGCCTTATAGTCAAGCAGATGCTATGGCAAAACTTATCCCTGATGAACTTGGTATTAATCTATCTGATTCTTGGGAGAAAGAACCAAAGATAAAAGAGCTTTGTGATATGGATCCTAAAGCTGCAAGGGTTTGGGAGTATTCATTAGCTCTTGAGGGATTAAATAGAAATGCAGGAACACATGCAGCTGGTGTTGTTATCTCAAACGAGGCATTATGGAAAAAAACACCACTTTTTAAACCATCTGGATTAGACACTTTAGCTACACAATACAATGGTAAGTATGTAGAGGATGTTGATCTTATCAAATTTGACTTTCTTGGACTTAAAACACTTACTGTTATTGAAGGTGCTTTACAACTTATAGAAAAACGACATAAAAAACGAATAGACTTTGTTACTGAAGATGTAAACAATAAAGATGTATACGATCTTATTTGTACAGGGCATACAATAGGGTTATTTCAGATAGAATCATCTGGTATGCAAGATCTTTGTAGAAGGCTAAAGCCATCAAACTTTGAAGATATTATTGCTGTTTTGGCACTTTATCGACCAGGACCTATGGAGTCTGGTATGCTTGAAGACTTTATAGATAGAAAACATGGTCGTGCTGAGATAAACTATTTTTATGATGAGTTTAATGAACCACTTGAACCAATACTAAAACCAACTTATGGAGTTATTGTATATCAAGAGCAGGTTATGCAGATTGTTCAGGTTATTGGTGGATTTTGTCTAGGTGGTGCTGATTTAGTAAGACGAGCTATGGGTAAAAAAATTGTTGAAGAGATGGATAGACTAAAAGGTGAGTTTGCAGATGGTGGGGTTAAAAAAGGTTACAATCGTCAACATTGTGAAGAGCTATTTGATTTGATTGTAAAGTTTGCAGGATATGGATTTAATAAGTCTCATAGTGCTGCATATGCTATGGTTACTTTTTACACTTCTTATTTAAAATGTTATTATCCTACAGAGTTTATGGCATCGCTTCTTACACTTGAAAAAGATAATACTGATAAAGTTGTAAAATATGTAGATGAAGTAAAAAGGATGGGATTTGATCTTGTGCCTCCTGATATAAATCATTCTTATTTAGTATTTAGTGCAAATAAACTTGAAGATAAAGAAGTTGTTATGTTTGGAATGGGTGCATTAAAAGGTGCAGGTGATGTTGCTATTAATTCGATACTAGAAGCTAGAAAAAGTGGAGAGTTTAAAGATTTAAGTGATTTTGTTTCAAGAATTGATGGCAGTAAAGTAAATAAAAGGGTTATCGAAACACTTATAAAATCAGGTGCGTTTGATTGTTTCTCTTATAGTAGAAAAGCTATGCTATTACAGCTAGAGGATATTGTTGAAGCAGCAGGAAAAGCTGCAATGGCAAAGAAACAAGCAGTAGGTAGTTTGTTTGGTGATGATGATGATATGACTACAATAGAAGTAACAATAAATGATATACCTGAATATGAAGATAAAGAGATATTAGAGTTTGAAAAAGGATCTTTAGGTTTTTATGTATCAGGACATCCTTTAGATGAGTATAGAGAAACGCTTGAAGATATTAATTATACTTTAAGTAGTGAAGTTGATACTTTAAGTGATGGTAGTGAAACACTTATTATTGGAAAAATAGAAGGAATTGTTGAAAAAGTTTCTAAAAAAGGTAATAAATTTGGAATTGCAACTATTATGGATCTACATGGCAATCATGAACTTATGCTTTTTGAAGATAAGATAAAAGAGCTAAGGGAAGATTTTGATTTAAATAAGCCTATTGCTTTTAAAGTTGGTGTAAAAATAGATGATTTTGGAGTTAAATTCAATCTTAAAAAAATAGAGTCTTTAAAAGAAGCAAAAACAGAGAAGTTAAAAAAAGGTAAAAAAATAGAAAAAGTAAAAGAGCCTTTAAATCTTTTTATAAATTATGCAAATGATGATAAAATAATGTATGATATATTTGATATAGTTTCTAAAAATCAAGGTAAAAGAGCTTTGATATTAACAGTAAAATCAAAATTAGGAGATATAGAACTAGATAGTAGTTTCTATATAAACAATAATGCAGAAGGTTTATTAGCAAGTCTTGAAGATGTTTATATTAACTAAATATATAGCATATTTATGAAATAGAGTTAACTATTTCATATAAGCTTTTATGATTTTTTGTTCAACTACTGGTCTATCACCTCTTTTAGTTTCAACATTTTCAAGTTTTCTAACTACAGCATAACTTTTTTGATCTTTTACATAACCAAATATAGTATGTCTTCCATTTAGATGTGGTGTTTCAACAGTTGTTATAAAAAATTGGCTACCGTTTGTATTTCTACCTGCATTTGCCATAGCTAATATACCTGGTTTGTTAAACATCGCTTTGTGTGTAAACTCATCTTTAAATGATTTACCCCATATAGATTCTCCACCTCTTCCTGTTCCTGTAGGGTCTCCACCTTGTATCATAAATCTTTTTATGATTCTATGAAAAATAATACCATCATAATAACCATTTTTAATATGTGTAGAGAAGTTCTCTACAGCCAATGGAGCAATATCAGGTCTAAGTTCTAACTCAATATCACCTTGTGTTGTTTGTAATACAGCAATAGGATTTGCACCATATAAAAATACAATGCTTGAAAGTATAATTATCAGTTTTTTCATAAATATTCCTTTTAAATAAAAATCATTGTATCAAAATAAAATTATAATTATTTTAAATATTTATTAATTATGTGATTAGTAGCTCAATCTAGTAATAAGCTCTACTTAAGATTAACAAAGAAATTACGCGTGACTTAAAGATTAAGAGCTATATATTAATATATTTAAATCTAAAAAATAGATAAAAACTACTTTGCTAGTAAAGCTATTTCCTTTAATCTTAAGTAGAGCTTATCACTAGATTAAGCTATATGATTATCTAAAGTATAAATTTTACTATTTTTTAATTTTACTTAGATACAATCGCAAAAATTTTAAAAGGAAGATTATGTTAAAAGATAAATTTTCACCTATGTATTTTTTAGGTGCATTAGGAGCAGGGGGACTTTCAGTATCATTTTATATGTACTTGATGTTTATGATACCACACAAAGATACTCCAATGGCAACATTTGATCATATTTACCCTGTGTTATTAGAGGGGAGTTTAATGACAATAGTTACTGCTTTTGCTTTAGTATTTATAGTAGCATTTGCAATTTTGCATTTTAAGTTACTTATTTGGAATATAAAACAACATAAAGCTTATAAAGAAACAGAAGCTTACAAAACACTTATAAATAGTAATGCAGAGGTTACTCTAATGGCTATACCACTTACATTTGCTATGACTATAAATGTATGTTTTGTTTTAGGGGCTGTTTTTGTACCAAGTCTTTGGACTATTATAGAGTATATGTTTCCATTTGCTTTAATTGGTTTTGCTATTACAGGATATTATGCTATAAAAATATTTATGGTTTATTTTTCTAGACTTATAACTACAGGAGATTTTGATTTTACAAAAAATAATAACTTATCTCAAATGGTATCAATATTTGCTTTTTCGATGATAGCAGTTGGTTTTGCGGCACCTGGTGCTATGAGCCATCATATTGAGATAAATGCGATAGGTATATTTTGTTCGATATTTTTTGCTGCAATCTCTGTGATGTTATTGGTTATAAAACTTATCTTAGGTTTTAGTGATATGTTTGAACATGGTATTTCTAGTGAAGCTAGTCCATCTTTATGGATTATGATACCTATTTTAACAATTTTAGGTATTACATTTATAAGAATAAGTTTTGGTTTAGACCATCATTTTGGGCAAGAGTTAGCTAATGCTTCATTATTTACATTGACAAGTTTAGTTTTATCTTTACAAATCATATTTGGTATGTTAGGTTTTTTTGTTATGAAAAGTATAGGTTATTTTGATGAGTTTATACATGGTGATAAAAAGTCAGCTGTATCATTTGCTCTTATTTGTCCTGGTGTTGCATTTTTTGTATTTGGTATGTTCTTTATAAATATGGGACTGGCATCAAATGGAATAGTTGATAAAAATTCAATCGCATATTTTCTATTTATGCTACCTTTTATATTTGTTCAATACAAAACAGTTGTTTACTTTTTTAAACTAAAAAATAAATTTTCTTTATAATATAACTTTTAATAATATACTATTATTTGTACAGTTACTTTCTAGAAAGTAACCAGTACAAGTTTTAGAACTACTCTTCATATTTTAATAAAAACAATCAATATAATGACTTAAATAAAAGTACATTACAATATAAATAATTTCATGTAATCATTTTGTAATCAACTTTATATATAATTCGTTCATTAATAGTTGATTAATTAATTATACATAATTTAATAGTAGGAGATATTATGTCTATAAACTTAGGAAACAATGAAGTACAATTAGGTACAAGCACTATGATTATAACAGAAACTGATGAAAAAGGTACAATAATATTTGCAAGTAAAGATTTTTGTGAAATAGCAGGATATAGTTGTGATGAATTAATAGGACAACCACACAATATAGTAAGACACCCCTTTATGCCAAGTAGTGCATTTAAAGATCTGTGGAGTACTGTTAAAAGAGGTGAAATATGGACAGGAATTGTTATAAATAGAACTAAAGAGGGTGGATTTTATTGGGTTAGTGCAACAGTTTTTCCTTCAAAAAGAAGAGATGGTTCAACAAAATATATATCTGTTAGAGTAAAACCATCACAAGATGAGATACTAAATGCTATTGAACTTTATAATAAAGAGAATAGATAATGCTATATAAATATACCTCATTAAATAAAAAAATAAATGGTATAAATATAGTTATCTCTTTATTGGTATTTATCGTTGCATATTTGATTTTAAATTATTATAAGAATGTTACAGAGGTACAAGTATACTCCAACATAGTCTCAGAATTACAATTAAAAGCTAAATCAAAAATAGATGCAAAGAAGCAAATTGGGTTAACCAACGCTATCTCTATTGCATCAGATAAAGTTGTAATAAACTCTTTAGAAAACAATAAAAGAGAAGAGGTTATAACACATCTTATACAACTATCGAATAACTTTAAAAATAGTACAAAATTTAAAAATATAAAAATACATCTTCATACAAAAAATAATAAGTCATTTATTAGAAATTGGGATACAGATAAGTATGGAGATGATTTAAGTAATTTTAGAGATAGTGTTGTTAGTGTAAATAAAAATAAGCAACCCCTTGTATCTTTTGAAGTTGGGAAAGCAGGTTTAAGTTTGCGTTCTGTTGTAAATGTTAAAAATTATGAAGGAGTTAGTGTAGGTTCATTAGAAGTTATACAAGGTTTAAATTCAGTTGCTAAATCATTTAAAAAAGAAAATGATACTTTTTTACTTCTAATGAACAATAAATTTAATAGATCTAATAATAATTTCTTTAAAGATTATATCATATCTCAGGACTTTATTGATTCAAGTTTTGAAACTGAAGCTGATGATATAGATATAAATAAAATATTGGAAAATAGTTATATAGTTACGGAAAATTATCTTTATACATATATTGATATAAAAAGTTTTAAAGATGAACCATTGGGTATTGTATTGATAGGTTCACCTCTTTCTAAAGTAAATGTAGCTATAAATAATGCAAAAGAGATGTTAAATGTAGCATTGATTATGATATTAGTATTAACTATATTGATTCTTATAACTTCAACGATTTCTATGAATTATATAGTAATAAATCCTATAAAAAAATTAGACAAAGGTTTAAATAATTTTTTTAGATTTTTAAATAGAGAATTAGCAAATGTTGAACCATTAAAGTTTTCTTTTAAAGATGAGTTTTCAGATATTGCAGATAAGATAAATAAAAATATTAGTAAAATACAATTAGATTCACAAAAAGATTTAGGTGTATATGGTGAAATTATATCATTTTGTGAAAAAATGGAAAAAGGTGACTTTAGTACAAGGATACATCTAAGAGCAGCTAATCCAAGAGTTGATAAATCAATAGATATGTTAAATAATTTTGCAAATATTTTAGAGGTTAACTTTAAAAATCTACTTAATGTTTTAGAAGAATATGCAAATTATAATTATATCAACAGGGTTGATACTGAAGGACTTACAGGATATTATAAACGATTAAATGAAGATACAAATTTCTTAGGTGAATCTATAACTAAAATGTTGATTGAAAATAAATCAAATGGTTTAATACTCGATGAAAGTAGTGATATTTTACTTAATAATGTAGATATATTAAGTAGAAATTCAAATCAATCAGCAGCATCATTGGAAGAGACAGCGGCTGCTATTGAAGAGATAACATCAAATATATCAAATAATACTTCAAATGTTATGAATATGTCAAGATTTGCTTCAGAAGTTACTGAGTCAGTTAAAGAGGGACAAAATTTAGCCTCATTAACAACAGTTGCTATGGAGAATATAAATACAGAAGTTAGCTCTATAAGTGAAGCGATTGTAATAATAGATCAAATAGCATTTCAAACAAATATTTTATCTCTAAATGCAGCAGTAGAAGCAGCAACAGCAGGAGAAGCTGGAAAAGGTTTTGCAGTTGTAGCCCAAGAGGTGAGAAATCTAGCAAGTAGAAGTGCAGAAGCAGCAAATGATATAAAAACATTAGTTGAAAATGCAAATAAGAAAGCAAATGATGGTAAAAAAATAGCAGATGATATGATAAAGGGGTATAGTGTTTTAAATAATAATATATCTAAAACAATAGAACTAATTAGTGATGTAGAAACAGCATCTAAAGAGCAACAAAAAGGGATAGAACAGATTAATAATGCAGTAAATTCTTTGGATAAGCAAACACAAGAAAATGCAAGTGTAGCATCTCAAACACATGAAGTAGCTATTCAAACAGATGCTATAGCAAAACTAGTAGTATCAAATGCAAATGAAAAAGAGTTTATTGGTAAAGATATGAATCATAGAAAAAAATCTGTAGATTTAAATTATAAAGGTGTAGATAGAAGAAAAAAAGAAACTATCATAAAAAATCATGAAGCTTATAATTAGTATTTGATATAATCACTCTAAACTAATTAATATTGGAGTGATTATGAGAGCAATAGAATTATTTAAAGATATAACAAAAATACCAAGATGTAGTGGTACACATAAACCATTTATAGAATTTATAATAGAATTTTCAAAAAAAAATAATTTTGAATGTAAAGTTGATAGTGCAAATAATATTTTATGTTATAAGTACAGTGAAACATCAAAGATATGTTTACAATCACATTATGATATAGTATGTTTAGAAGATGGAAAAATACCTGAAATTATTGAGCAAGATGGATACTTAAAAGCAAAAAACTCAACTCTAGGTGCAGACAATGGAATAGGGTGTGCTTACATGTTAGCACTTATGGAAGAGGGTGAACATTGTGAATATCTTTTTACTTGTGATGAAGAGATAGGTTTAATAGGTGCAAATAATATAGATTTGGAATTAAAATCAAAATATATGTTAAATCTTGATAGTGAAGCCCAAGGGGAGATATGTATAGGTTGTGCAGGTGGAATTGATATATTTGCAAGTATAAGTGATAATAGATATATCTCAAATGAAAAAAATAAAGATTTATATGAGATAACAATAGACAATTTAGATGGTGGTCATAGTGGAGTAGATATAGATAAAAATATACCAAATGCTTTAAAACTAATGGTAAAAACGATAAAAGAGTGTGATGGTGAACTTTTAGATTTAAATGGTGGTGAACGGATAAATTCAATTCCAAAAACAGCAAAAGCAATAATAGTATCAGATAAAATACCAATATCTTCACACGAAAATATGTTTATTGAAAAAGTAAATACACCTACACAACATTACAAAAAACTCTCCTCTAGTATAATTGACTTTATTTATACATTTTCAAATGGGGTAAGGGGATATGATAGAGAATTAGGAGTTGTGCTTAGTTCTATAAATCTTGCAATTGCAAAAAATGATATAGACGAATTCCAAATAAGTTTAAGTGCTAGAAGTATGGATAATGATGAGTTAAAAGTGTTAAGAGAAGAAACTATTGCATCACTTAAATTATTTGGATTTGAAGTTACAACTGATGGGAAATATCCAGCTTGGAAACCAAATCATAGTGAGTTTACATCAAAAGTTTTGAAAATATATCAAGAATCTATAGAAGATACAACAATAAATGCAATACATGCAGGTTTAGAGTGTGCAATATTTAAAGATAAATATCCAAATATAGAGATATGTTCTATTGGTCCAAATATATTTTTTCCACATTCAAATAGGGAAGAGTGTGAGATAAGTTCAGTTATTAAATTGTACAATATCACCAAAAATATAATAAGAAAGGTTTAGCAGTATGGTATTACTTATTACAAGTGCATTAGTAGAAACTCTAACTAAGCATATGTTTGGGAACTATTTAGAGCAAAGAGATCAAATAGAGATAGGTGGAGCACCATCTTGGTATATGATGCCTGTTGATGATGAGATGTGTGCATTTGCTCATAAAAAAGGTAGTATGGATTATATAGATAGAGTAAAAGAGAAATCATCATTTAAATTAAAAAGAAAAATTGATGATACTATTGAGATAGTTATCTATGATAATTTAAAAAATATTAAAAATGAAAAAGAGAAAGCAGTTGTCAATCAGTTTAAAAAAGATATAGACCTTCCTGTTTTTATCAAGAAAAATGTTAGATATTCCAGAGTTTCTTATGAGGATGAGATAAATACAACATTTGTTAGAGCTTGTATCCCTAAAACTACAATCATATCTTATCAAGAAGAGAGACTTAAAAAGATTAAAAATGAAGTTTTAAATGTAAAAGTAAATAATGCTTTTGATGATATGGAAAGAGAACAAACAAAAACAACAGGTTATAAAGATCCAAATGATCCTTTTTC
>JAYEPD010000113.1:0-10328 GCA_034723675.1 Campylobacterota bacterium | reverse complement strand
ATATCATCTGAAAATCTCTTTTATCACTTATGGGATTATGATAAAAAATATAGTCAAACAGCTGTTAGAACTATGATGAAAAAACTAAGAAAAGTTATCCCTCAAGATAGTATTTTAAATGTTTATGGTGAAGGTTATAAGCTAAAATATACAAAATGGTAAAATTAAATATGACAAATAAAATAAAGAGATATATAAAAGAGATAGTTCAATTTATGGTTATACTAATAATCCTTGCAAATGCAATAAGTTATTATAAATCTATGGATTTAAATAAAGAAAAACTAAATCTTAAAGAGATAAAACTTATAGATAACTCATCTTATAGTTTTGAAAAAAAGAAACCTATCCTTATACACTTTTGGGCTACTTGGTGTCCTGTATGTAAAGTTGAAGCTCCAAATATAGAAAAACTTTCAAAAGACTATGAGGTTATAACGATAGCCGTAAATTCAAAAAATATAAAACAATATCTAAAAGAAAATGATCTCAGTTTTAAAGTTTATGATGATAAAGATAACTCCTATGCAAATAAGTTTAATATATCAGTTTATCCAACAACTCTTATCTATGATAAAAATAAAAGTTTAATATTTAGTGAAGTAGGATATACTTCAACACTTGGTTTACAGCTAAGAATGTTGTGGGCTGATTTTTAGAGGTTCCCTTAAAGAACTTTAAAACCCTCTTCTAAATCTAATGTACCCTCATAAAAAGCTTTACCTACAATACATCCAGCTATATTTCCATTTTCTTTACAGTTAATAATATCTTGAATATCTTTTACACCACCAGATGCAATTGTATCAACTCCTGATGCTAAGGCAATCTCTTGCGTAAACTCAACATTTACTCCACAAAGCATACCATCTTTTGATATATCTGTACAAATTATAGCATCAACACCAGCATCTGCAAACTCTTTAGCTAAATCTGTAGCTTTCATAGTAGAAACTTCCGCCCACCCCTCAACAGCAACCATACCATTCATCACATCAATTCCAACTGCAATAGGATACTTCGCAGCCATATCTTTTACAAATTGAGGATTTTTAACTGCAATACTTCCTAAGATAAGTCTATCAACACCTAGCTCAATATACATCTTAATAGTCTCTTCATCTCGAATACCACCACCAAGTTCTATTTTTAAGTTACAATTTTCTCGTATCTTTTTGATCTGTTCTAAGTTTGCTGGAGAGCCTTTAAAAGCACCATTTAAATCAACTATATGTAACCACTTTGAACCTAACTCTTCAAATCTTTTAGCAACTTGCCAAGGCTCATCACTATAAATCTTCGCACTATCCATAAGACCTTTACTAAGTCTTACTGCTTTTCCATCTTTTAAATCTATTGCTGGTAATATATCCATTGTTCTATTGTCCTTTATATTTTATGTTGATTTTTATATCCATTTTTTATGTATTTTAAAAGAGGCAATTTATATCTAAAAAATACATATTGTTTGATTAGATAACCTAAAAAGCCTTTTACTTTTACTACTCCATAAAGATCACAAACCGCATATTTACCACCAAGTGCTATAAGTGTACCTTCAAGTTTTGGATTAGATTTTATTTTATTTTTACCATCAATAGATGCCAATATATTTTTTGCAGCTGTTATACCACTTGCTCGTGCAACTGTAACATTCTGAGGCATTATATTTTCTTTTATATCTTTTACAACAGCAACATCACCTGCTGTAAAAACATTTTCTTTACTTACACTTTGCAAATATTCATTTGTTATGATTTGCCCTTTTTTATTTTTTTCCAAATTAAATTTTGATGTTAAATTAGAAGCTTCTATTCCACCTGTAAAAACTATAAAAGAGTATCTTAATTTTGTTCCATTATCCAAATAAAGATACTCTTTATCTGATTTTACCATTTTTGTATTTGTTATGATGTTTATATCTAAATTTTGTAATCTTTTATGAGACATTGTGATTATTTTACTATCAAATCCTGGCAATATTGTATCAGATGAACTGATTAATGATATTTTTAAATTATCACAAGCGAAACTACCTCTTTGAAAAAACTTTTTTGCATAACATGCCATCTCCGCAGCTATCTCAACTCCTGAAAGTCCTGCTCCAACAACTGCTATGTGTGTTTTGTCACATTTTTTAGTTTCATCTTGAATTTTATTGAAAAGCTGATTTTCAAAACTTTGTTTAAAAAACATAGCTTTATGAAGTTTTTTTATATCATTTGTATTATTTAAACCTTCTATACTGGGTGGGAAAAATGTTCTTGTACCAACTGCCAATAAAAGATAGTCATAAGTTACTGTCTCATCTTCTGCTGAAAATATTTTTTGACTTTTAAAATCTATATTTGTAATTCGTAAGTTTTTAAACTCTAAAAATGGATGTTCAAAACCAGCACACAAAGTTGTTAAGTCAATAGTTACATCAGCTATATTTGCCTTATTTGCTATGAAATCATAAACTTCTGGCTGAAGATTATGAAAAGTATGTTTATCAATAAGAGTGATTTTTATGTTGTGATTTTCAACTAATTCTCTTAATGCATAAACACCTGCGTACCCACCACCTATTATGACAACTTTTTTCATATTTTTCCTTTATAACTCCATAAAGTTCTTAAGTATTTTTATACCGTTGTCATGAGACTTTTCTGGGTGTGGTTGAAATCCGTAGATATTATCTTTTTGTACGGCACTTACAAAATCATAACCATAGTGTGTAGTACCTATAGTATACTTATCATCACAAACTGCATGAAAAGAGTGTACAAAATATAAATAAGGATTTTCTAAACCATCAAAAAGTTTTGACTCTTTATGAAATATTTTATTCCATCCTACATGAGGCACTTTATGATCATCCATATCCATTTTAGATTTATCAAAAGCTACAACTTTCCCAGGTATCAGTCCTAGTCCTTGTGTATCTCCAAACTCTTCAGATGATTCAAAAAGTAGTTGCATCCCAAGGCAAATACCAATGATAGGTTTCCCACTTTTTGCGAACTCTTTAACTGCTTTTTTCATACCTGTGTTTTCAAGATGTTCCATAGCATCAGTAAATGCACCAACACCAGGAAGGATAACTCTTCCGTAGTTTTTTAGTCTATCTGGATCACTTACTATATCTGCTTCTTTATCCAATAATTTACAAGCATTGTAAACACTTGCTAAATTTCCCATATTATAATCAACTATTGCTATCAAATTTTGCACCTTGTTTTAAATATACGAAATACTATCATAAAATATCATCTATTTTGGTTAATGTATAGCTAAAAAGTAAATAATTCAAATTAACTTTTATTTATCAATATATGCTAAAGCTAAAGTGATATATTTCGATAATTTAAAATTAAAGGATATAAAATGTTTACAATAAATATAGATAAAGAGTGTGGTTGTTTCAAAAAAAGTGATTTTGAAAATAATATGAGTTTTGAAACAAACGATTACGCTTTAATGCAAGCAAATCTTATGATAAAGCATATGAACTCAGAATTTTGTGGAAAACACGGATTTACATTGACTGAAAATGGCAATACTTTTCAAATAACTACAAGCGAACCAGAAAAATCAGGTGGATGCTGTGGTGGTGGGCATTGTTCTTAATGTCTCATTTTATGTAATATCTTAAAATCTAATTCTAAGATATTACATCACCCATATTCCAAATTGGCAACATAATAGCCATAACCAACCATAAAACTATCAAAGATATAATTAAAACAATAATAGGTTCAAGTGTAGAGGAAAAAACTTTCAGCGTTTTTTGAAATCTCATCTTATGAAATGATGTTATATCTTTTAGTATCTTCTCATACTCATTTGTATGTTGGGCTGTGTATAAAAGCTTGATAGTTAGATCATCAAAAAGTTTTGTTTTTTCAAAAGAGGTAGCTATATTTGTACCATTTTTAATATCTATTAAAATTTTATCCATTATTTTTTTAATATATAAGTTTTGAACTATATTTTTACTATTTAATATAGCTAATTGAAATTGATACTTAGACTTTACTATAACTGAGATGGCTAAAAATAATCTATAAAGATAATAATCCCTTATAACCATACTTAAAATTGGTATATGAAGTATAAGTATTTTGTCAAAAACCATTTTTTTTAACTTGTAAATATAATAAAAAGATAACACTACAGCCATAAGAAACAGTAATAATAAGATATGATAATTTTCAATAAAATTTTTCATCCATAACAATATCTTTGTAGCAACTGGTATATCTTCATCAAGAAAATCAAATATAAATTCAAAATTTGGAATAACATATATAAAAATCATCCCTATTGCAACACACAAAGACAAAAGTAATATTAAAGGGTACCTCAGCACATCTTTTATCTTATCACTACTATTTATATCTTCGTTTAAAAGTTCAACTAATGAGTTCATAGACTCTTTTATATTTCCATTTTCAATCCCTAGTTTTAAAAATAGTATAACGGTATCACCTAAATAATTTTGATACTTTTCTAAACTTTTATCTATTGGATGACCATTTTTTATTGCATTGTTAATTGTTGCTATAATCTCTTTTAATTTACTATTTTGTTTATCATTATTTAGTAAACTTATAGCTTCACTAAAATTCAAATTTGAATTTAGCATCATACTCAACTGAGATAAAAACTCAAGTATCTCTTTTTTGTTATTTTTTAAACCAATAAAAAAGTCAAATTTTCTAAAGTCCCTATTTATAGCTTTTATCTCTATTATATTATTTGGAAAATTAATATCCAATTTTAACTCTTCTTTATTATTTGATTCTAATATTTTGTTTTTTATTTTACCATTTTCTTGATATTTTATCTTATATCTCATACTTATACTTTGCTATAAAATTCATCTAAAGATGTTATACCACTATTAACCATATTTATTCCATTTTCATATATGGTTCTAAATCCATTCTCTTTTGCATATTTTACTATCTCACCAATATTTTTACTATTTGTTATCATATTAGATATGTTTCTATCTATTTTTAATATCTCTGATACAATTCTTCTATTTTTATAACCTGTAAAATTACAATATTTACAACCTTCACTCTTATGAACTTTTTCTAAAACATTGTATACTTTACATTCATCACAGAGTATACGAAGAAGTCGTTGTGACAATACCATTTTTAGTGTTGATGCTATAAGATATGCTTGAGCATCTAAGTCCAAAAGCCTAGTTATAGTATCAATTGCACTATTAGTATGCAGTGTTGCAATCACTAGATGCCCTGTAAGAGAAGCTTGCATCGCTATTGCTAAAGACTCACTATCTCTTATCTCCCCTATCATTATTATATCCGGATCTTGTCTTAATATATTTTTCAATACTGTATGATAATCTAACTCAATATCATTATTTATATTTACTTGCATGACACCATCTAGCTTATACTCAACTGGGTCTTCTATGGTGATTATTTTTTTGCTTTTTTTATTTAACAGATTTAACATAGCATATAAAGATGTAGTTTTTCCACTTCCTGTAGGACCTGTTACTAAGATAAGTCCTTGATTTAGATTCAATACCTCTTTGATGATTTTTAATTCTTTATTTTCAAATCCTATATTGTTTATATCTTTTTGTATATTTATACCATCAAGTATCCTTAAAACTATAGATTCTCCATGTATTGTAGGCATAGTTGATACTCTTATATCATATTCATCACTCTGTATTTTTCTTGAAAATCTAGCATTTAATGGTATTCTATTTTGTGATAAATCTAAATTCCCCAAATACTTTACAACAGAACTTATAATATAATACAAACTTTTATCAAAACGGAAAAACTGATTTAATTCACCATCAATTCTAAAACGAAATATAACACTATCTTCTAAACATTCACAATGGATATCGCTTACTTTATTTAAAATACAAAAATTCAGCATCTCATCTATAAAATTTATGATATAAGAATTTTCATTTTTTATTTGTGTATTATTCAAAGCACTAACTGCCAATGAAAAAAGTTTTAATTTAAAGTCAATATACTCTAGTTCAAATTCTAAATGTTTTTCTACCACTTCGATAAATTTTATTGGTTCATTAAAATATTTTCTTATATTTTCTAAATTATTATCTTTGGAAACTGCAACTATTAAAAACAGTTCATCACGAAAAATTGGCAATATTTTAAACTCTTTAAGTTTTTTAATATCATCTATAAGAGTATAATCTATAGTATATTTATATAAGTTGTTTTGAGTCATTATATATAAATCCTTTTTATAATATCACTTTTTAATACCTCTATATAATTTATATCTATCTTAATAATTTTTTGCTTATTTACAATATCATCTTTGGCATACCAATTATTATCTATAAGTACTTTATTGTTTAAAATTGCATTTATCACTAGCTTATTATTTTTCTTTTCTTTTGTAGATTTAGTATTATATACGAAAGGGTTTGGTATGTTTTTATCATAAGTGTATATATTTTCATCGTTATAGATATACTTTGTATCTAGTTTAACTTTACAAATAAGCTCTTTGTCTTTATATTCAAATTGTAAACTTTTGATTATAAAGTATATATCATAATATTGGACTAAATTAACAACATTTAAATATTTACCTTTTAAACTCAATGATGTACAATTTTCTTTAAACTTTATATTGTCAACTATAACATCAAAACTTATAGCTTGATTTTCAATCTTTTTTAATATAAACAGTTTATCTTTTTTACTAAATTTATTTTTTATCTCTGATATTTTATCTTTTGTTTCTATATCTTTACTATTTACCACTTTATTTTCAATATATTTAAAGTCCAAATCATCAAAAAAATATACTACTGTACCATAAAACATAAATACTAAAAGATAAAGCTGTACTTTCTCTTTTAAAGACAAGTTTTCAAAATATTTTTTAAATAGCAACTGAAAACTCCATATTATATCTGCTATTTGGTAAGTCGGATGATATATAATTTATTTTTATTTTTTTATTATATTTTGTTAAAAAATTCATCAAAACCTCTTTTGACTTATGGGAAATATTTATTTTAATTTTTTTATTTGCATATTGTATCTTTTCAACTTTTATCTTATCTATTTTTAAATACTTGAAAAGCTCTTTTATATATTTTGTAGGTTTTAAATCATTCTTATAACTTGCTTTTGTTAAGTTATGATATTGTTTTTCCAATTTATATGAATTTTTCATACAAATATTTGTATTATTATCTTTTTTAATATCATTAAAAAGTAAGTATAAAAATAGTGTAGTTGTTAATATAAAAATATATATAAATGTCCTAAATCCATTATTCTCTTGTAGCTTTTTAAATACTTTTGGATTAGATTTTTTTTGATTGTTTAATTCTCTTAATTTATTCAGCTCATTATCATCAACTTCATATATATTGTTAAGTGTTATTTTAAAAGTGTGTTCAACAAAAGCTTTTATATTTAAAGGTTTTTCATTTTTTATCTTTTTTAAAAAAATAAGCTCTCTATTTTTATAATATACAAAATATTCTTTTGTCATAAAAACAATACTTTTTTCAAGCTCATTTCTTTCATCTTCTAAAAATAAAAATGGCTCAATTGTAAAATCTATTTGATTTGTATCTACAACTATTATCTCATAAGATAAAATCTCTTTAATATATGTGTAGTAAAAAGATAAACTATTTTCTACTGTTAGATGCTTATTTATTATAGTAGTTTTTATAAACTTTAAAACATCTTTTTTGTTTATCTCCTCTGTGACCTTTATACTTAGTGTTGTTATTAAATCGTTACTTAAAATATCAACACTATTTTTCATAGTTTAGTCGAAGTTATATCCGAGTTCTCTAAGAGAGGATTTATTCTTACTCCAACCCTTTTTAACAGAAACAAAAAGCTCAAGATAAACTTTCTTTTGAGTAAGTTTCTCTATTTTTCTTCTAGCATGTAGCCCTATTCTTTTTATAGCAACTGCACCTTTTCCTATTATCATACCTTTTTGTGTTGATTTTTCTACTACTATTGTAGCTTTTATAACATCTACATTTTTCTTTTCATCAACTTTTTCTATAATAACATCAGCTTCATATGGAATCTCATCACTTATATTTTCAAATATAGACTCTCTTATAAACTCTCTATAAATCTCTCTTAAATGGGAAGTTGTCATAATTTCAGTATCATATAAAGGTGGTGAAATAGGTAAGTATTTTACTACTTCATCAAGTATATCAGATTGTTTTCTCCCTTTTTTAATAGATACAGGTATAACCATCTCATATTTATCTTCAAATTTTTTATATTCATCTATCTTATCAAATACCTCTTTTTGAGTTACAAAGTCTGTTTTTGTTAAAAGTAAGATATGTTTTGTATTTTTCTTATTTTTCACTAAAAAATCTTCATAATGAGATACATTATCAGTAACAGGTGCTAAAAATAAGATAAGATCACAATCACCTATAGCCTTTAAAGCTTCCTCTAACATAAACTGATTTATCAATTTTTCAGTTTCATGGATACCTGGTGTGTCTATAAATACAACTTGATCTTCACCATTCATAACAATAACATTTGATCTTTTTCTTGTAGCATTCGCTTTATGTGAAACCATTGTTATTTTTTCACCAACTAACCAATTTAAAAGTGAACTTTTACCAGCATTTGGTCTACCAACTGTTGCCACAAAGCCACATTTTGTTTTTATCAATATTTACCCTTTTCTATTTTCTGTACCAATATATCTTAAAAGATAAGCGGCATCTTGTGGTGTCCATTTTATCTCATCTTCAAGATTTTTTATGTTACTATCTTTACTTACACCATTATCATATCTAAAAACTATATCAAATACCTTCTTATGTAACTCTTTTTTTGTTGCACCCAATACATAAGACGGTAGTATTTTTTCTATATTTGGTATAATAAAAAACATATCTGCTTTTAAATATCTTAGCATTATACCTATTTGTAAAGAGTGATACTCTGGAACTCTCAAATCTTCTAAAACTTTGTCTTTATATCCTAAATACTTAAATGTCTCCAACTCAGCATCTAAAATATCTTTTATTTTACTTATATTAAATTGCTCCAAACATTCAGGAAGTTTTATATCTTCAATAGACATAGCTTCAGGATCAAACGAACGCTTTTTTAATTTTGGTGCAGAGGTATTTGTAATCTTATCAACTAAACCACCAAGAAATCCCATGATATACCTTTAACTAATATAAAATCTTATTTATTATACAATATTTTTAATGAAAGATAATATATTTGAAAAACCAATTAAAAAACAATTTGAATTTGACGAAGCCGTAGCATCAGTTTTTGATGATATGTTAGGTCGTTCAGTTCCATTTTATGATGAGATGCTAAAACTTACTACATCTTTTGCACTAAAGTATTTAAAACAAAATGATACTGTGTATGACTTAGGATGTTCAACAGCAACAACACTTATAAATATAGCAAAAGATTCTAATATAAGTTTAAATTTAGTAGGTATTGATAATTCAAAAGCTATGCTAAACCAAGCCTTACATAAATCAAAAGCATATGGAATTGATATAAAACTTATAGAAGATGATATATTTAATATAGATTTAAATCCATCAAAAGTTATCATATCAAACTATACTTTACAATTCATACGACCACTTCAAAGAGAACAACTTATAAAAAAAATATATGAAAGTTTAGAAGATGGTGGAGTTTTTATATTTAGTGAGAAAGTTATAACAGAGAATAAAACTTTAAATAAACAATACATAGATGAATATTACAACTTTAAGAAAACACAAGGTTATAGTGAATTTGAGATAGCACAAAAAAGAGAAGCATTAGAAAATGTTCTTATACCTTATAGTTATGATGAAAATAAAAAGATGATTTTAAATGCTGGATTTAAACACTTTGATTGTATATTTAAATGGATAAATTTTAGTACATTTATAGCTATAAAAGGGTAGTAATGGAAAAAGATGAAACTATTAAAAAAGTAAAAGAGCATATTAAAGAGTTAAGAAAAAATACACCAGAACTTACACAAACAGATATTAAAATAGCTTTAGGAAAAGTTATAATTGATTTAAAAGATGCTCAAAAAAGCAATAACACAATTTTAAAAGATATATTCTCTTTAAAATAAGGTATAAATATTATTAACTAATTAACTTTTTTAGTAGAACAAATTAGATATAATAAAATTCAAAAAAATATTGCAAATTGCAATACTTTTTAAGAAAATTTAATTTTATTGATATACTTTCTTAAATTATTAGGAAGTACTATGAAAACACCAAATTTACTTAATTTATACAAAAGAATAGAAGAGCA
>JAYEPD010000112.1:0-2062 GCA_034723675.1 Campylobacterota bacterium | reverse complement strand
TAGACAAAGAATGCATAGTACAAATAATTATTTGTCACCAGTAGAGTTTGAAAATAAAATGTTACAGGAAGTTACAGCTGCTTAGAATTAATTGTTCTGTGTATGATATAGGGTTGACAGATCACTTTGTACAGGTGCTAGATTTGAAACACTAAATCAGATAAAGAAAAAAGATATAAATCTTGAATCTAAAATGATAACTTTAACAGATTTTAAAAACAAGTCAACTTACAAAGGGTTTATAACAGATGAAATAATGCCAATTATAATTGAACGATTAGAGTATTTAGAGATAAATGATTATCTTTTAAACTATCATAATACAAAAGATTTACGAAGTAAAATAGCTAAAATGTATAAACCAATTTTAGATCAGCTTTTTAATGAAGGCTTAGATAAATCAGATAGTAAAAACCGTGTAGTAATACACACTTTTAGACATACATTTGCGTCTCATTTAGCAATAAATGGAACACCAATTTATACTATTCAAAAACTTATGAATCATAAAGATATAACTATGACTATGAGATATGCAAAGCTAGCACCTGATAGTGGTCAGAGTCAAGTAAATGAACTTTATAAATGATTTAGATAGAATGTTGAAATAAAAAATAAGGATGATATTTGAAAGATTTTAGTGATTATATAGTTTATGTTGATGAGAGTGGTGACCACTCCTTAGATACTATAAATAAGGTTTATCCTATATTTGTATTAACTTTTTGTATATTTAAAAAAGATGTTTATTCAAAAAGCATAGTTACAAAACTAAAAGATTTTAAATTTAATCATTTTGGTTATGATATGGTTATTTTGCATGAAAGTGAAATTAGAAGAGATAGAGGAGCTTTTAAAAATTTAAATACAAAAGAGAAAAAAGAATCTTTTTTAAATGAACTTACGCAAATCATAGATGATGAAGATTTTACAATAGTATCTACTGTTATTCAAAAAGAAAATTTAGAGTCTAAACAGAACAATCCTTATGATATAGCTATGCAATTTTGTCTTGAACAGACTTATAAATTTTTAGAAAGTAAAAATCAACATGAAAAACTTACTCATATTGTAGTTGAACAAAGAGGTAAAAATGAAGATTTTGAATTAAAAGAAGCATTTAATAAAATTTGTAACAACACAAATAATTATAATGTTCAAATGCCATTTAAAATAATTATGGCTAATAAATTAACAAATTCAGCAGGATTACAAATAGCTGATTTAGTGGCTAGACCTATTGGTATGAGCGTATTAAGACCAATACAAGAAAATAAAGCTTTTAAGATAATTAAGAAAAAATTCTGCAATATAGGATTAAAAATTCATCCATAAAGCAAAAAGCCCCAGTGAAAACTGAGGCTTTTGCCGAACGCGAATCCGCGATCCAATCAAACGAATTATAATCAAATAAACTAAAATTATGTTTAAATGGTAAAATTAAAATTAAAACTAACAGCTTTTAAGCTGATAGCCTATCCTTTCTTTTCCCTTTCAAAGTAGTACACCCATACTTACCTTTAATCTCATCTAAACTTTTTTCTTTGTGACTTCGACCTTTCATCTCTCCATAGTACCACATCTTTTTCTTACTAGCCCATTTAAAACCAATATCTTTTAAAGTATCTTTGATAATTTTAGTTTCACCACTTAGCCATATCCAAGAACCTACAACCTCTATAGTTATATCTTCAAAATGTAATATTTGAGATATGATTTTTTCTAACTCTATATCAAATTTACTTTCATTTGAAAAATATATTTTATGCTCTACAATATCATCATAAACATTTTTTAATATTTTAAAACTTTCTTCACAACCTCCAACATCTGGATGCAGCTCTTTAGCTAACTTTTTAAATATCTTTTTTGCTTCATTTAATCCTGTAACATTTTCAAACTCTTTTTTAATTTCATTTTTTGTTTTCATCTTTTCCCCTTTATTTATTGTATGCTTTGATAAAATCTTTTCTAAGCCTTGCAGCCAACTTTTTTAAATCTGTACTAAATAAATCTTTAGAAAAATCTTTTTCTAATTTATGTAATAATTTCAGATAATTAA
>JAYEPD010000111.1:3246-10403 GCA_034723675.1 Campylobacterota bacterium | reverse complement strand
CTACAGAAAATCCAAAGCTCACTATACACTCAACTTGTATACATATAAAGCCTGGTCCATTTGGTGCAGTAAGAAGTAGATATACTAAAAAAGATGATTATACATTTAATAGAAAAGATTTAGGAAAAAATATAGGTAAATTTATACCACCTAGAACACTTGTAGTAATTGAAGTGTATGAAGATACAGATAAGTTAGTAAAGTTTGATAATAAAAACACAAACTTAAAATCAAAAGCAACAGTTTTTAATGTTTTAAAAACAAAAGATAATAAAAATCAAAGTGTACAGATGCCACTTGATACCTTTAGTTTAACAATAAATGGTGAAAAACAAACTTTTGGATTAATAGAGAGTGAAAAAAATCAAAGTGTTGAATATGAGAGTATTACCAATATAAATGATAATATAACTATTCAATCATCAGAAAAATTTGATCACACTATTGCATCATATTAATATTAAAAGGATAATAAATGAAAAAAATCATAATAGGGTTAGTTGTATCTATAGGTGCATTGCTTAGTAGTTCATTGGATATAAACAAAGATATAAAACTACAATATTTTATGAAAAAAGATGGTAGTTATCAAGGTATGTTTATAATAGACAAAAATAAAAATAGTTTAGAGACAAAATATTATAATATAGATAAAAGCAATAAAATACCTTTTTTATATAAGAAAAAATATTTTGACTATACAATAATAGATGATAAAATGATACTTGATACTATAAAAGTTGGTAAGATAAAAAGAAGTTATAAATATGACTTATCAAAACTAGATGAGGAGATGATCGATTTAATAGGTGTATCAAAAGTTGATATGAAAAGAAGATCTGTTATATTTAATAAGGAAGATTTACCAGACTATACTATAGATAAGAGTCAACTTTTAAGTGTAGAAGCACTTCTTGTATCAATGGTAACTAATACTTTTGATTTTAATAAAAAGTTTCATCTTTATGAACCACAAAAAAAACTTATGCTTAAAGTTGAACTAAAAAAAGAGAAAAATGAAACTTTAAATATCAATGGCAAATCAATAAAAACAAAAAAGTATTTACTAAAAGTAGCAGGTAAGAAAAAAAGATTGTTAAATATCTATCTAACAAAAAACAATACTCCTATAAGAGTTGCATCAACAAAAAAAAGATGGCAATTTGATTTAGTTGGGGTAGGTCAATTTTCAAAACACACTGTAGAGTTTAAAGATGATATACTAGATAGTGCAAAAATGGATTTAGAGTCTAAGAGTGTAGAAAAGATATTGTCTTCAAAATACTCAACATCAATAGGTGATCATATCGTTACGAGTGATGTTATCGTTCCAATTGATAATATAGATGACAATATCATAAAAAACAATATAAAATCATCTTCATTTAAAACAAAAAAATCAAAAGATCAAAAAGTTTATAAAGTAACTGTTGATGAGGTTATTAAAAATATTGAAGATAAACATGGATTTACACATACAGGTAATTTTAAATTTGTTAAAAAACACAATGAAAATCTTTCTAAAGATACTATGATGAGAATATATGAAAATAGTATAAACAAAAGTTGTAAAAGAGTTACACCTGAAGGTGAAGATGAAGATATACTTATGTGTAATGGTAAAGAGAAAAAAGATTTAACAGATAATGATATAGACAGTATAGTAAAACATGATATAGGAAAGAAAAAGTTTCAAAACCTTGAAATAAGTACAAGTATGATGAGTAGTGATATTGAGTATAGTTATGAAGAGTCTTTAAGATTATCAAAAAAAGAGATAAATAAAACAATAAAAAATATGTTGATAAATAAAATAGGGAAGTATGTAAATCTACCTATGAATAAGATAATAAAAAGTGGTAATAGCTACATGGCTTTAGTAGATATATTAGAGATAAAAAAAGAGATGTGTAATAAAAAGTCAAAATCACTTGGTGGACAAAGGTATGGTTATAAAAACGGTAAATGTTCAGTATATGGTATAGAAAAAAGAACAAATATGAATAGCTATAAAAAATCAATCAAAAGTAAAATAATATCAAAATACCCAGCTGTTAAGTGGTTAAATAAAGAGATAAAAAGTCTAAATGAACATAGTGTTCAGTTTGACTATCTCTTTGGATATAAAGGTTTAAATGATGATACACTTTAATAAAATAGTTATAGTATTATTTTTATCAAGCAATCTGTTTGGATTTGGTTTTAGTTCTATAACTTCTATGATGAGTGAAAAAGAGAAAGAAAAAATAGTCCCTTTTGGAATAATATCTATTAATAATCCTGGGTTAGATGATGACGATTATTCTGAGGAAACACAAGAGTTTTTCAATGAACTAGCATCTGATATATTTGCTACATATAATGATGGTATCATTATGATTAGTAATAAAAAAAGAGTACCAATTAAGATAAAAGATATGTTATATGATTATGAGGGTAAAAAGTTGCTTCTTTATCCAAATCAATACAACGAAGATCAAATTTTAGCAGTTGGGGATTTTTATCAAAGAAAAAAATTAAAAGGTATCAGACATATTACAAGTGTTGCAAATGAAAATAGAGTTAAAGTAGTAGCATATGGAGTGATACCAAAGCTACAGCTTAAAAAAGTTGTTCAAAATAACAATGATTCTTTTATGTTTAGTATCAATATATTTTTAGTAGATTCAGGGGCAAATAAACAAGAGTTTGTAAAAGTATATGTAAAAAATATAAATACTTCACCAGAGTATGAACCAGATATATTATTGGCTTCTATAGAGAAAAAAGTTTTAAAAGCTTATGATGCAGTTTTAGCTACTATCACAGCAGCTGGTGTACCTGAAGATGATAGTTCAGATGATGTTGAAGAAAATAATGAAAAAGATAATGATAACGAAGAAAACGGTGATAATGATTCAGATGATGATAAAAAAGATCTAGACAGCTCAGAAGAAAATGAAGAGGAGGGTGGGGATGATGATTGGTAAAAAAATAATATATGTTATTCTTTTTTTTGTTACGATTGCAAATGCAATAGATGAAAAAAATATTTTAATTGTTCCTGCAAATATAAATTATGAAAAAGCAGAGCTAGAGTTTATATCAAGTTCAATTTATGAAACATTTTCTGATTCTATTGCAGTTGTAAACAATAAAAATTTAAAAGAAGAGAAAGATAATATAAGAATAAAAGAGTTAGTTACAGCTGATAAAAAATATTCTAAGAAAATAAAAAAGTTTTTTAAATCTATAGAAAATGATAATTTCATAGCAAAACTAAAAAACAAATACAATATAGATACAGTTATATGGTATGACTTCAAGTCATCTATTCTTAAATCAAATGGAAATATTAAAAATAAGTTTGATGTAAATTTTTGTTATAAAAAAACAGATGGTAAAAAAAAGATATGTGAAACAATGAAAATGAAATTTGATAATAAATTGTACTTTATAAATAAAAAAAGTTACAAAAAGCTAAAATCATTGACAAGAAAAATAATGAATGAATCAACAAGATAATATATTATTATTTAGATTTGTAAAAAATATTTTATTTAAAGATAGAAATTCAAAATTGATTTTTCTATTTTTGATATTTTTTTATACTCTTAGTTTATTGTTTTCACATTTTTTATCTAGCTATAAAGATAAGTTTATAGATAAATTGCAATCAGTTTATCCAAAAGCTTATATATATACTCTAAAAGATGTAAAACCTAAAGATGATGGATATATCCATTTTAAAGAGATATTCGAAGTAAATTATGAAGGTTTAGAGTTTAGTTACAAAAAAGATGGTATCAAAAATAGATTTACAAACTTAGCGATTAGGTCATTTGATAAAAACAATATACCAGAATCGTTGTCTAAATATAAAAATGATATTCAAAACAATAAAAATACAATATACCTAGATCAAAAAAAATATATATCATTAACAACAAACAAATCTTACAATGGTGGGATATATATAAAGTCAAATAAAGATGGTAAATCTATATTTGTGCAAATTAAAAAGTTCGAACTTTTTGATACGAGTAGTTGGATAGTTATACCAAACTATATAGCAAATAAAATATTTCATAAAAATAACTTTGATAAAAATGTGATAGTTTCTAAAAATAGAGTACTTTATAGTCAACAGAATATAAAAGAGTATTATAGTGAATATAAAAATTTATATTTTTGGTATGACTCTTTATCTTTTTTTAGTAAAGCATTTTATAAAATATCAACTATTACATTTAAGTACTTCAATCAACTTTTTTTAATACTTATATCTTTATTTGCTTATATAACTTTAAAAAATATAATCTATGAGATGAGAAAGATGACACTTTTTGCTTCGAGATTTGGTAAAAATTTATTGAGTGTTACTTTTATATATAGTTTTGGGTTGTTTATATATTTTAGTTTAGTTGTTTTTTTATCTTATATATTTGCTTATTTTATCAATAACTTATTATTAGATATTACAAGATTAAACTATCAAATAGAGTTTCCAACTGTTCATTATATATTTTTAATTTTATTAATAATTGTAATAGTTTGTTTTTTTGTGGCTTATTATGGAAGATTTAAACAAAGAGTTGATTATGTTTAATTTAGGATATTTAAAATCACTCTATGGTGTTGTAAAAATATATAAACTAAAATTTATTATATTGACTATTATGTTAACTATTATTGTTGTTTTATTAACTACCCTTTTTAACTTATATTCTTTTTTTAATACATACAAAGAGATACATTCTGGTTTTGTACCAAATATGATATATCTTGATGATAAAAAAAGTACAAAAGAGCAATTTTTATCTAAGTTTTCTCAAGATATACTTGATAAATCGTTGTATGGGTATTATGATACAAAAAGTGTAAATATCTCTTCATCAAATGAAGTTTTAATATCGCAAAAAGAGATATATCAGTTTAATTATTATGATAAAAAAATAGAACCAATGTTTGTAAAAGATACAAAAAATGGAACCACTGAAAAAATAGAGATAAAAGATATAAAACATAGTAGGATCTATTATGAGATAAAAACAAATAGATTGTCTATATCAAAAGGTAAACATAAACTATATTTTAAAGATAAGTTTATGGATGTAAAAGTTAAAAACTATAAAACATATTCAAAACTACTATTTGATATAAAAAATAGTGATTTTAATACTTATTATAGCGTTATGACAAGCTATTTAAATCAGTTTTTAAATCTAAATAGAACAGGTATCTCAAATCAATACAAAAACAATAAACAAATTAGTAAAGAGTTACTAAAACTAAAAACAAGATATGATGATACAATAAGAACATATATCAAACTTTTAAATACAAAAGATATAGTATTAGCAAGTGAAACTTTGTATGATGAGATATCTACTTTTCATAGAAAATCTATAAAATTAGGTATAGATGATGGAAAAACAACAGAAAATAAAATATTAATAAATAAGCTGTTATTTCAAAATGAAAATATAAATTCAAATAATCTAAACAGTTTTATTTTAACAAAAGCAAAAGATAAAGGTTCTAATACAGATATTGTAAAAAAACATTTTATATTTTTTTATGGTGAAGATAAAGGTTTTCAAGAGAATCTAAAAAAAGAATTACTTTTAACAAATAGCGATATGATACCATCTATTTTGGTACAAGAAAAAGTTGCATTTTATGCGATACTTATCTTGATACTTATATTTATAATGATTACTACTATTATATTGTTTACATTGTTAAATAGTTTTTATAAAACATATTCAAGAGAGATTTTCTTTTTAAAAAGTTATGGATTTAAGACAAAACTATTTACTTTATTTTATATATTTGCTTTGCTTATTGGACTGTTTATAAGCAATATTTTACTTGATGATTATTTTGGATTTATAAATACAGTTTTAAGTCAGTACTTTTTTCCAGAGATTAAGTTTTCATATTATTACAACTATATTTTTGGTATATTTACCGTTATATTATTATGGTTATTTTTAAGTGAATCATCTATATTCAACAGATTATCTTACAATACAAAGGAGGAGTTATGATAGAGGCAAAAGGTATCAATATCTCATTTGGTGGTAAAAATTTATTTGCAAAAGATATTACAATCAAACTAGAAGATAAACAATTTACACTTTTATATGGTCCAAGTGGTAGTGGTAAAACTACCCTTTTTGAGATATTGGCAGTTTTAAACCTACCAAGTAAAGGTGAGATAAGATGGGGTGATGAGCTTGTAGATTCATTAAATTATGCAAATAAAAATAGATTTTATCATATAACAACTATCTATTCAGTTTTTAATTTTATAGAAACTTTAAGTATAAAGGACAACATCTTACTTCCAGCACTTTTTGCAAAAGAGAGTAATATTGAAGAGATGTTAAAGGGGTTAGAAGAGCTATTTGTTTTTAAAGATATAGATGGTGAGAAAAGTCAGATAGATTTAAAAGATTTGATGAAAAAAAATATCTCCGACTTATCAAATGGACAAAAAGAGATTATAGCTATATCAAGAGCTTTGTTACTTAGTAAACCAAAATATCTTTTTGCAGATGAGTTACTTAGATCATTCAATGAAGAGCTAGAGGAGATAATATGGGAAAAAATATTGTCATTTTTAGTTAAATATGATAAAAGTTTGTTTATGATTACACATAAAAAACATTTGGCAAAATCGTTGATTAAATTTATTGAAGATAAGTCAAAAAATACAAATGAGACAAAAAGTAGAATACTTACAATAGAAAAACATAAATTAGTTGAAAAATAAAGGGAAACAGATGAAAAAAATAAAAATCATATCTATTTTACTTATGTTAAGTGTATATAGTTATGCTATAAACATAGAGATAAGATTTGGTCAGTCAACTTCAAATATACTTGAGGAAAAAGTAAAAAATGATATAAAAGAGCTACTTGAAAAACAACTTGGTTTTTTTCAAGAAACCTATATCGTAGATATAAATGATAAAGATATTGAAAGTTTTGAAAATAGTTTAAGAAAGAGAAATAAAAGGTTTTTACAAGAATATAGCAAAGAAAACAAGATAGATATAATGATAACCTTAAACTATAAAAAATCTTCAAAGTCTATCCAATCAAGAGTATTTTTAAATGATGAACAAAATAGTGAAAAGAATAATTATACTTTGATAACCAAAATAATT
>JAYEPD010000111.1:0-3146 GCA_034723675.1 Campylobacterota bacterium | reverse complement strand
TAAAATATTCAAAAGGAAAAATATAATGAAACTTACAAATATAAGCATAATATTTATACTTACAATTTTTTTTATAGGTTGTTCATCAAGTACAAATAATCTTACAAACTCTAAAGAGTATCAAAAAATATTAAGAGAAAAAAAAGAGTTTGTAGAAAAGATAAATCCAATGGCAACAGTAAACATAAATAAAAATAGTTTAAAAACTATAACGCTACTTCAAGAAGCAAGTAATAATATACTTTATGTGATAAAATTAGAAAATATAAGAAATATACAATCTATACTTCTAACTGAAAATAAAAAAATAAATATAGAAAAAGTATTGTTTAAAAGTCAAGACTTTTTTTATGACAAAAACAATGAAGAGTTACTAATAAACTTAAATATTCCATATCTTTACTTAGTTGATAATACGATTGAATTTGATATGTTTTTTATATATGAGACAACAAATAAAGAGATAAAAACATATAAAAGAAAATTTATCTTTAAATATAAGCCAATGGAAGATTCAAGGGAGGACTTTATGAGTTTTGTTTATATGGAAAATATGCATAAAGATGCCAATAAACTAGACCCTATTATAAAAAAACATTTGGAGTTGGAACTTCAGATAATTGATAAAAATAGGTTAAGTAAAGAGTATTTGAAAAAAATAGAAAAAATAGAAAACAATCTTTAAAGGAGATATTATATGAAAATAGTTTTATTGGTAGTATCAATAGTATTAAGTTTAAATGCTTATGAAGTAAAGTTCAATACAACATCAGATTTTAATAAACTAAAATTAAATCTCTCAGACGATAAAATAATAGAAAATATAGATAAAAACTTTTATAGTGAAGATGAAGTGATTGATATAAAAAATAGTGTATTAAAAAAAGATACAAATAAAAAGATTATCTCAAGAGAACAAATTTTTATGATGTTTTCTCAACTTAAAACACTTAGTAAATATAGTATGCACAAAGAGTTCACAAAAGATGATTTACGAAAAAGAATATTTAAAAACCTTTTAAATGACTATGGTAACTTTAAAATACCATTGATTTTCACATATAAATTGTCATATGTAAAAGAGCAAAAAGCAAAAAATAGATTGAACTATGTTATAAATAACTACATAATGAAACATTATGCTATAAATTTTATAGATGCTCAGATGATAAAAAACAATAATAACTTTCAACAAATAATAAGTGAAAAAAAATATGGAGTAGTAGAACAATCTAGTATAAAAGAGGAACTAGAAAGAAAATACAATGAAGACAATACAAAAGAGTTAGTTGGTATAAAAAAAGTATATTTTTACCCTTTTAAACAGATCTCAAAGTCTTCACAAAACAGAGCAAAAAAAATATCAAAATCATTTAATAGCAGTGATATGAAAATAGATATATATGATGTAACAAACTCTTATAAAAGTGTTGAAGATAAGTTCAACGATAAAACAATAGAGTTTATAGATGAGTTTGTAAAACTCCAAGATTTAAATCATAAATATAATATAAAACAAAAAGATATTTATGAAGATGAGTTGTCACAAGCAAAAGAAAAATATGTAGATATGATAAAAATTATCACGGATGCAGCTCCTAATTGTAGTTCGTTTTATTGTATAAATATAGAGTTAAAGAAAAAGTTTAAAGATGACAATACACAATCGTTTGATAAAACATATTTTTTAGAGTATGATATACCTGTAAATATACCATTTGGTGCTGCATATAGTGCTGTTTTATATAGTTTTGTAGCTGATTTAAAAGAGAGTACTCAAATATTTTACAATGAAAAAGATGAAACATATACAGATGATGATTTAGATGAGAGTAGGGTACAAAAAAATATAATGATATATTTCAAAAAAGTAGAAGTAGGAGCATTCCTAAAAGATGAAAAACCAAAAGTATTTTTTAAAATAAGACTCAAATCTCAAAACAATAACCCCTGTAGTGAGATAACAACAGGAAAAGAGTATGATAGGTTTTTGGAACAAAATTTTGTAAAATATAAAAAACAAAATGGAGATGAGATAGGTCTTGCAACAACAGAAACTACAATAAAACAATTTAAAAGGTTTTTAGTTACACAAAGTGATAAAAAAAAGTATTTTAGTAATAGTAAGTGTTATGGTTATTTTAAAAAAGCTAAATCAAACTATCCAATTAGTTGTATTAACAGTAAAGGGGTTATAGAGTTCTTTAGATGGCTAAACGATGTAAATCCAGACCAAAGTACATATAGACTTCCAAAGTGTGAAGAGTGGAAGTATATAGCAAGTTGTGGAGGAAAACTAAAATATTGTTGGGGAGATGAAAAAAAACAAAATAACTATAATGAAAATATAAAATGTAACAAAAAACACTCAAAATCACCTATGAAAATAGCTTCATTTAAAAAATCAAAATCTGAACTTTATGATATGTGTGGAAATGTTTCAGAGTATTGTAAAATAAAGTTTGCAAATAAACAAAAAACAAAAATAATAGGTGGAAACTATAAAACTAATGAGAAAGAGATAGAAAAAATTGGAAAATATAAAAAGGGGAAATATGTTGGATTTAGAATACTTAAAGAGTACTAAAAATAGTTTAGTACTTCTAGGATGTTTTGTTTTGATTGGTTGTACAAATAGCACATCAAACTTAACAAAAGATGACAATTATGAGAAAGAACCTGCTTGGGTCTCTTCTGTTTTACCAGACAAAACGACAAGTGCATGTAGTATAAAGAAAAATAAAAGTATGAAAAAACTTAAAAAGTTAACTTTAGCTAAAGCAAAAAGAGATTTTATCTTTCAAGAGAAAACTTCAATTGAAAGTTCATCAAAAAAAGTAAATGGCAAATTTGTAAAAAATAGTCAACAAAATAGTTATAACAGTTATGATATAAAAGATTTTCATATCAAAGATAAGTATGAAAATAAAACAAAATATTGTTTATTAGTTGAGTATATAAAGTAAGGTTATAAAACCTGATCTTTATAGATGCCCTATATATTGTATGCTACAATGTCATAGGTTGATATATCTCATTAGTTACTTCTAAAACTTTTTTGTTTAACTCTTCTATATCATCAGTTAAGTCTGTTGAATATGTTGAAGAAGCTAACACATAGCCATTTTGTATATCAATTAGTTTTA
>JAYEPD010000110.1:0-2086 GCA_034723675.1 Campylobacterota bacterium | reverse complement strand
TCCAAATTTTACAAATGGAAATCATCTAAACTATAAAGAAGCTACCATTATATTAGATAAAATTGGTGCTAAACAATCTTATTTTATACATGGTAGCCATTTTACTTTTGATTATATTAGAAAAAATAGTATCAAGTTAAAATATAGTTATAAATAGTTACTTAAAGTCACCTATAAAAACTATTTATATCAAACTTCTATCTTTTGTAAAATAGTTTGCAATTTTTTTATATTTTTTTTACTATTAACTGAAATTCGTATAAAACTATCATCTAAAAAGTCAAATTCTGAACACTCTTTTACCATTATATTATAAGGTTTTAATAACTCTTGAAAAGATTTTGAATCTATACTTTGTAGTTGGATTAATACAAAGTTTGTAGATGATGAGAATACAGCAGATATATATTTACTATCTTCTAGGGTTTTTATCAATATCTCTTTGTTTCCAATATTGATAGCTTTTGATATTTTTTTAAAAGTTTTATCTTTTACTATCTCTTGTATATACAAACTATCAAATTGTGATATATCATATAAAAGTTCACTGCTTTTTAGTTTTGCTATATTAGTTGAAGATGAGATTACGGAACATATTTTTACATCATAATGGGTATAAAATTTACTAATAGAATTAATAATATAAATATTATCATAAATATCAATATACTTACTAACTGATTCATATGAAGTAAAGTCCAAAAAAGATTCATCAACAATTATTGTACACTTTTTTTCTATCCATTTTTTCATCAATATATCTATATCGTAAAAACTACCATCAGGTACACTAGGATTTGTAAATATTACTATAGATTTAGAAGAGATATCTTTATTTAAGTCTGTAAATCTATTTATAAGTTCAATAGTATAGTTTAATTTACTAGCTATATTTTTGTATTGATTAGAACATGGGCTATATATATTTATTAATCTTATTTTTAAAATGGTAAAAATTGAAAATATAGCACTACTTTGCCTATCGTAAAGTTCTATTTGATTTGATTTTACACCATACAAACTTGATATATCATCATAAAGTTTATCGCTTAAGTGATAACTACTTATATCTAAACTATTACAAGAGATATTTACTTCAGGTCTTAAAAAGTTATTATCTATTGAAAAATCTAAAATATCGTTACTATTTACCATAACTTCTAATCTTTTTTCAACTTTAAAAATATCATAGAGGTCATTATAGCATCATGTTTAGGTAAAATATAACATATTGTTTCAATTGATTTAATAAATTTATGCTTTACCCTATTTTCTATCAAAGATATTGGATCAAAGTGTTCATTTTGTGAATATGTTGAGACTATCTCTTCTTTATTTTTTTCTTGAACCATACCTTTTATTATAAAATACAGATTTAATTCATCACTACTATTAGACAAAAGCTCATCTCTCTCTTTAAAATACTCTATATCTAAACCATTTGATAATTCTAGTAAACCCATATTTTCCTCTTTTAATTGTACAATTATATCATATTTTACAATAAAAAAAGCCCCTTATTATAAGGAGCTTTTTATTATTCTTTCTATAGATGAAGTCTATATTTTTAATATAGCATTTTATATTTATTGCTATATGTTATAGTATAAATTTTATAGTTTGTGTAGAATTGGAACAAAATATGCAATCGTTTAATATTCTTTTTGGATAGTTTTGATATACTATTGCCAATGAAAGATGATTCAAGTTGCATCTTTAGTTTGCTTTATATTGATGACCCTTCGTTAACAGTAAAATTCACCTAAAAATCAAACTTATTATTATATTTTCGACCATCATTGAAATATGATGTATTAAACAAAAAGGATTCTCAATGGCAGAATTAGTAAATGGAACAGTAAAATGGTTCAACAGTGAAAAAGGTTTCGGTTTTATCGAACAAGAAAATGGTGGAAAAGATGTATTTGTACATTTTAGACAAATTAACAGTAATGGTTATGAAAGAGCTACATTAGCAGATGGTCAAAAAGTTACTTATGTAATTGGTGAAGGTCAAAAAGGTCCTCAAGCAGAAAATGTTACAGGTCTGTAATATTTTTTAAATAAATAGATCTTTCTATCGTAT
>JAYEPD010000109.1:0-2092 GCA_034723675.1 Campylobacterota bacterium | reverse complement strand
AAATATAAATATACCCTCTATAAATAGTACACACTTTGGATTTGAAATATTGGATACGCCAGGTGTGAATAATGCAAATAATATATCACACCAAAAATTAGCTTATGACAATATAAGAGATAATGAAGCTAATCCAATTATCGCATTTGTAATTAATGCAAATTCTTATATATCTACAGATCAAGATGAACTTTTTTCAGCAATAGATGATACTCTTAAAGATAAGAATATTGTAAATACAGAGCGATTTTTTTTTATTGTAAATAGAGCAGATGAAATAAGAGCGAAAGAATTTGAAAAACTATCTAAAAATATAGAAAAATATTTAAATGATAGGTTCAGTAGTGATGTAAAAATATTTTACACAAATTCATATTATGCAACATTGATAAATAAAAAATTAAACAGTATCGAACTTGATGATGAAGAGAACTATGAATTGGAACAATATATAGGTAAAACAAAAATATTAAAGTTTTTACCTGAATATTCATCAATTTCAAAATACACAATACAATCCATAGAAAAATATAAATACATAAAAGATGAAGATAGTGAAGAAGAAAAACTTAAAAAAGCACTTTATTATACTGGTATACCAGTTGTAGAACTAGCAATTCAAAAATATATTGATAATTATGCTGTTATTCATAAGTTTCAATATGCTTTTGAAGAGATTGAAAAATATATTAGTGACTATGAATATAAACTAAAAGGTAAGATTAAAAAAAAAGATAAACTTTTAAATGAACTTCGTAATTTATCTGATGATACTAGTTCAAATGAAGTTAAATTGAAAAATATTAAAAAAGTTATTGATTCAATTGATAAACAGAAAAAAGAATTAGGTAACAATGTAGAGGCTATAGACAAATATATTAATCAGTTAGAACCTGAAATAAATAATTTTAAAGAAAAAATTAAAAATTTAAAACTTAACACAAAAGAGTTGGATGATATTAATAGAAAATGGGGTGATACCATTACTGAGCAAAAGGAAAAAAGTGATAATATTAAAAACCTAACTTCTATTGCTCATGAATTATCTCATAGAGGTGTATCATCTAAAACTGCTGGACAACATGGCGTTAGAAATCAGTTTAGAATAGAAGCATCAATAATAGTAAATGATTTTAAAAAGATACTAGACTCTCATAAACATGGTCTCGGTAATTTAAAAGAAGAATTTGATAATGATATTAATGTAAAAGGTTTGGATGAAAAGAAGCTAGTATTTAATGCATCAAAAGATGACTTAAAAAAGAAAAGAGAAGATGATAAAATTGATTATTTAACATTAGGAATTAGTAAGCTTTTTAGAGATAAAGAAATTATAAATAAAGATGAAATTGAAAAGTTAGATATTGAACTAAGAAAAGATTTAGAAGGTATTAAAAAAGAGTCACAAAAAGAACTTGATGATTTAAAAACGAATACCAAAAAAGAAATAGATAAACTTATTGTTCATATAAAAAATAAAAAAACTGAAATAATGAATGACAACGAAAAGTTAGAAAAGAAAAAAGAAGAGCTAGGTAACTGTATTAAGGATCAAAAGGGCATCTCTTTAGATAATGAAGACTTAAAAAAAGTTATTAAAGACAGAGAAGATGAATTGTCATCTCTAGCTACTATCATAAATAATATAGATAACTATATTGAAAAATTAGAGTCTTTAATTAAATTAAAGGATTATCATGGAAAAAATTAAATTAATTTCAAAATTAAACCATGATATAGAAAGTATGGATATTGATAAATTTGCTAAAGATATTTTAAACAATAGCAACTTTGAATATGATGAATATGAGAATAAATCATTAAGAGACTATATAGTTACAATAAAGCAAGATAAATCAGAATGGAATGATGAATATTTCAAAGACCATCTAGCTTTACTTGATAATAATTTTTCAAAAGAAAGACTTGAGCATATTCTTGAGCTTAGGGATTATTTATATATAAATAAAACAAATTCTAAAAAAAAAATATTTTTATTATCAATGATTGGGATAATTATAGTTATTAGTATTGTCTATTTATTATTAAACAAGCAAAATGTACAAATACAAAAAACAGAACCTGTAGTATC
>JAYEPD010000108.1:0-2120 GCA_034723675.1 Campylobacterota bacterium | reverse complement strand
TGGTCTTGCACATACTTTTTTAAAGGAACGACTAAAAGTCTGGGTAAGTCCAAAGGTCAGCATAAACAAATCTTTCTTTATGCTACACGAAATGGTGGGGATTTCCTATTAGGAAACGGGAAAGGTGACTCTCCCCTTTGAGGGGATTAAGGGGTGATAATTTGGTTCAGCTTTAAGATATATTTGAATTATTTTGATAGTTTGCCCCTTGCCGATAGGCTTATGCACCGCAGGTATACGATGGTGGGTAGTTGGTGGTGGTTAACATAACTAAAATTCTTTATAACGACCTAGTGCGTTTATGCTTTTATGAAGTGTAACGAATAAAACATAGCACTAGTGAAGAGGTCAGTTTGTGGATACAAACTTGGCTCTGAATAGTTGTAAAGAATTTCAGTTATGTCTAAGTGATGAAAAGCTTAAAGTGGTACTCCACTTTCAGCTTTGAAGAACACACCACCACCAACTACCCTAAAAAGCTGCAACCAACATAAAAGAAAAAATAAAATATGACAGTTCGCACCGCTCCGATAGGATTCGCCCCTGCGAGAGATATATGGAGTAAACTGTTTATTTGTGAAGTGCAACGGAACGAATAAATAGTTTATGGAAGCTATCGGACTTAAGATGAGATATATTTTTTATAGATGTGTTGTGGAGAGAAACGGAACAATACAGCTATGAATAAATCTAGCTCATCGCCCATCTCTTGAGACCTTAGGCTCAAAGTGGCAAGGCGACACCCCAGACAATTCACCGCTTCATAAAAACTTATGGGGTCGCCGTAACTTAGTGAGAGTTTAAATATACCGTTAGGTTTGGAGTGGTTGTTGATAAATAAAAACTAACAATATATAATATAAGAAACAGCAATAAAAAACACAATATGAAAAACAAGAAGAAGAAAAAAGAGAAGATATAGACCACAAGGCTATAGCTTCACAGTTTAGAGACTACAGGCTCTAAATGTAAATGAAGAGTGCAACTCTGAATGATTAAAGTGAATACTGCAAGTATGAACGATTAAACAAAGCCCAAAAGTAGTGAATAGCGGTTGCTTTAGCAAACTTTCCTGTAAAGGGCTGAGTGTAACAAAGAAAATCATTAATAAAATATTGTATAATATTTAAATGAATTATATTATTACAAATCACTCAAAACAAAGAAGACCACATCATCCAATAAAAGAAGATAAATATTTAATAAATTGGCTAGAAGCCTTTGATAAGAAATATGATTTTAAAAGTTTAAAAATTGGTGGTGCTTATAAAATTTATATCGGATACAATACAGCAATTATCAAAAGAAAACAAAAAAATAGTATTATATTAATAACATTTAGAGGATTTAAAACTCCTATAGAAAAGTTTGATTTTGATAGTTTAAAGATTAGAGAAACAGAAAATAGAGATGCAATTTTAAAGCCAATATATAGAATAAATTATAATCAAAAAACTATAAAGTGTGGAAAAATATTAAAAAATACAAAAACAAAAGATAAATATAGATTGTGTTTAAAAAAGAATTTAGATGTTAAATTTATTATGCCCAACTTTGAAGAGAATATTTATTTTAATACATTTGATGAGATAGAACAATTTATAACTAAAAATGTAGATGATGAAAGATATTATCTAAATCAATTTGAAAGAAAATACAAATATTAAACAAGCATCTTTAAAATATTATAACCATCATCAACATTATCAACTAAAATAATATCATCAATACAAATAGAACTAATATTAACCATAATAAGAGATGGTTAAGTATGTAAAATTACTCAAAATATCAACATTATCAAAATATATAGTAGGGGGTTATTTTAACAATAGAGATAATATCAAATAAAGAGATAATTTATATCATATTTAAAGTAATGAGCGTAGCGAATGGGATTAGAGATAGAGCTATATCAATAATCACTATATTTACAATATTTATCAATAGAAATCAATTAGAAAGAGTGTTTTAGAGATATTTACAAATACATATATCAATATTATCATTACTAAATATATAATTATTAGTTATATTACTATTTTATATTAGAATATCAATTATTATAGGTATTTTAGAGATATTTATAAGAATATTTATATATACAGTAGGGGGGCATT
>JAYEPD010000107.1:0-2120 GCA_034723675.1 Campylobacterota bacterium | reverse complement strand
ATAAGTCCTGCTTCCTTTAAAAAAGGACTATGGATAAAATCAAGTTTTTTTATCCTATCATAAGAAGCATAACTAAGATAAAGTATATCTTTTGCCCTTGTCACTGCTACATAAAAAAGTCTTCTCTCCTCCTCTAAACTTCCACCTTTACTCATAAGTGTACGATTTGGAAATCTTCCATCCATTAAATCAACCACATAAACCTCTTTAAACTCCAAACCCTTACTAGCATGAACAGATAAAAGGTTCACACCTACCCCTTCACTCATCTCACCACCACCTAAAATCATAGCATTTATAAAGTTATTTAGATTGTTATGTCGACTTGATAATTGTTTTAAAGTTTCTACTCTTCTTGTTGCTTTTGATTTGGCACTTAGTTTCATAGTTTCATTGATCGTTCCATCTTTTTGTTTTGCTCTATTTGTGCAAAGTGTTTCTATAATAGATTCAAAAAGCTTATGTTTTTGGATATGAGTTATCATATTTTTTGGATTTTGTATCCTTTTTAACTCTTTTATAAGTGTATAAAAGTCGTATAAAAATATTCCACCTTCTAAAGTAAGTTTTGGATGTTTTAAAATGTTGTTATTTAAAAACTTCAAATCCCAACCTAGATCCTTAAACTTTGAAACACTTCCCATCTCTATAAAATCATCAAAAAGCCCCAACTGTACATTTGTTGTTTTTCTACCTTGATATGGTTTGATGATACTATTATCAGGGTTTAAAAGACCATGAAAAATATTTCCATGCCCTACTCTTAAAAGTGCTTCAAATATATCTTTTGCTATAGCTTTTCCTATATTTTTTCCATACTCTATAAGATGAATAAATGCCATCATATCATTAGTATGTACCATAAGTACTATAAGATCAAGTATAACTTTTATCTCCCTTGAATCAAAAAAGCTATGACCACCTTTTCTTTTACACTCTATTTGCATCTCTCTTAAATTTGCTTCTATCCCATCTGCACTAGAGTTGTTCCTATATATAATTGCTATTTCATCTTTTGGAGTTTTTGATGTTGATATTTGTTTAGCTATAAACTCATACTGCTGATATAATTCATCAAATTTTAAAAGAGATGGAGAGTGTGGTTTTTCTGTTCTTACAACTTTGAGTGACTTTTCATAGATTCTAGGATTGTGAAGTATCACTTTATTTGCTAAACTTAAAATAGGTTCAGTTGAACGATAATTTTTATCAAGAGTAAATATAGAAGCTCCCTCGTATCTTTTATCAAAAGATGAGATGATACCAATATCACTTCCATTAAAAGCATAAATACTTTGATCATAGTCCCCTACACAAAACAAACTTTTAGGTTTAAATCCATCAAGAATTTTACCTTGTAATGGATTTGTATCTTGATATTCATCTACTAATATCTCTGTAAAATCAAACTCTTTTTCTTTTTGAAGCTCTAACATATTTGTGAGTAAATCATCAAAATTTAGATAACCATACTGTTTCTTAAGTCTATTAAACTCATCTATTACATCTTGGTATATTAAAGTGTATTGTTTTTGGTCCTCATTTTTGTTTCCCATCCATGTTTCAAAACTTTCATCATAACTACTGTTTAGATATAAACTATACATATCATATAAATATCCACCATCATATGGTTTAGTATCTGTTTGATCTACAAATACCCTTTTTTCATATATAGATTTAAATAGTGTTTTTAGTTCATTTGGTTGTTTTAAAGTGATATTCTCTTTATATTTTTTTAGGAGTTTATAACTAACACTGTGAAAAGTACCAGATACAATCGCTTTAGCTGTTGTATCATCAAAAAACTTTGCAACTCTTATTATCATCTCAGCTGCTGCTTTATTTGTAAATGTAAGTAAAAGTATCTGTTGTGGTTTAACTCCACTATGTAAAAGATGCCCTATTCTACCTACTATTGTTGATGTTTTACCTGTACCTGCACTAGCTATTGTGAGGTTATGCCCTAAATTACAAGTAGCTGAAGAGTGTTGTTCATTGTTTAAGTTTGATAATGGCAAAAGTATATTTTCCTTGTATTAAAAATGAATAATACATAAACTTTTATTAATAGGTACTTTAAAATATTCGTAACTCTTTTGTATTTAAAAGTATCTTTT
>JAYEPD010000106.1:16490-33237 GCA_034723675.1 Campylobacterota bacterium | reverse complement strand
TTATCTTGTTTTATTTTTAAACTTTGTTCTATATCATCAATATAAAGTCCACCACCAATCATCCATCTTAAATCTTGTATGCCCATAGCAAAGCTAACTTTATTTATCTGTTTTGATACACTATTTGGTCTATGCCAATTATAGTATACAAAACCTCCATCTTTTTTCTTTGCAGCATCTATAAGATTTTTTATAACATATATACCATTTACATCTTTATAATCAATAAGATTTTTACCAACAATATTTGGTTTCATAGGATGCATCAAAATAGTTCCATCATAATCATCTATAAAAAGATAACCATCTTTACCAAATCTTACTTTTGATAATCTTTGAAATATCTCTTTTTTAATCCTCTGTTCATAATCTTTTATATATTCAGATGAACCTATATAAATATCATAAAATGGTAACTTTTTTACATACCCGATTTTTTTATATAGATTTTTATTATCTTTAGGATGTGTAAATTCATACTCGATAAATCCTTCTGAATTTTTTTGAACTACATTTTTTAAGATACCCAGTAAATTGTCACCATCTCTCGTTAAAAGTTTTTTATGCTTATATGTACCTTCAACTTCTGGATATATTGGATGCAATATAGATTTATCATCCATATCATATATAAAATAATAACTTCTATTGTCAAAAAACCTAATATCTCTTAGTGATGATTTTATTATTGATATTATCGCATTTTTAGAATGAGTATGTTTCATATTGTTATAAATACCATTTGCTATGTTATACCCAGTATTTACATTTTCTTTTATCTCATCTTTTAATCTAACTTGTGCTGTTTCTCTTTTATAATTTATATAATCAACAGCACTTGTTATCTCTTTTTGAAGTATACCTTTTATATGCTCTTCATGTTTTAATTTTAACTCTTTAACTTCCCTTTTAAAATTTTTAATTTTATCTTGATAAAAAAGTGTAGAGATTGAAATAAAAAAAAGTAAAATAGATACTAATAAAAATGTATTAAATGAAACTTTATTTAATGAATTCATATTTTTATCCTCCTTTGCTAAATTTATTTTTATTCATATCAATATCTTAAATTTTTATTTGCTAAGTTTTCTATAAAAACTGTTGCATAACTACTTTTTGGTAATGTAAATTCTAATTCTAACCATCTTTTATCTGCAAAATATCTATTTTTTATATCTTTTGGTTTTATCCAAGCATCCCTTCTATACCCTTTTTCGTGAATAAATATATCATCAAATTTCTCTTCAATAACTCTTGCATCTTTTTTTGCTTTTATTATATCTCTACCTGGAAGCAATCCTGTTATAATTGTTCTGTCATTTAAGTTATAAATATCGCCATCTATATCTAAAAGTTTTTTCAAACCTTTCTCTTTTGACAACTCTACCCTTTTTATCAACCAAGCATTAAAAAAATAACTTTGATAAGCAAATTTTAAAAATCTATTTAATTTTTTATCAGCTAATATCTCTTCACCATATATAATTCTTTTAGTTTTTTCAAAATCGCAATCCTTTCCAAATCTCTGAAATCCAAAATAGTTTGGCATACCATGTTTTTGTATCTGACTTATTGTTTGGTATAAAACTGATAAATCTTTTTCTTCAACATCTTTTAGTGTTATTTTAAATCTATTAGCTTCTAAATCACCAATTTTTAGTTTTCTATCATCCTGAAAAGTCTCTAAAACTGTTATATATTTGCTATTTATAAGCTTATAATCACGACTTTTATTTAGAGGTATACTGATATATTGAGTAGTTGTTGCATTTTTATCTTTTAATCCTGCATAACCTATTTGATTTTCATCTATTTCTAGTTTATTAGATATTATATTTAATAATTCCCAAGTAGAGATAAGCTCTTTTTTGATTTTTAATATTAAAAAATTACCTTTACCCTTAAATACTTTATTTGCTATTTCATTTACAATAAAATCATATCTATTTTGATTAAAGGTAAAAGTAATCGGCTCATGTTTTTGTAAAAATATTCTTTGTGTATCCATAACAAATTATAAATATATGAAGAGTTAACTTCATATATTCAAATTAACCTCAATTACTAAAGTTAATATGTTTATTTCTATAAAGACCTGTTCCAACTGGTATTGTTCTACCTATTACAACATTCTCTTTAAGATCTGTTAAAAGATCCATTTTAGCAGAGATAGCAGCTTCTGTTAAAACTTTAGTAGTTTCTTGGAATGAAGCAGATGAGATAATACTATCAGATGTAACAGCAGCTCTTGTAATACCAAGTAAAACAGGCTCTGCAAGTGCTGGTTCTCCACCCATTTTAATGATTCTTTCATTTTCTATAACAAATCTTTTTCTTGAAATCATATCACCCATAACAAATTTTGTGTTACCTGGATCGATAATATTTACTTGTCTTAACATTTGTGATAATATAACTTCAATATGCTTATCAGCAATATTAACACCTTGCCCTCTATATACACCTTGAACCTCAGAAATAATAAATTCATTTAGAGCTTTAACACCAAGAATTTTAAGTATATCATGTGATGCAATTTGACCATCTGTTAATTGCTCACCTGCATGTACAAACTCACCATCTCTTACAAGAATAACTTTATCTTTATGTATTAAGAACTCATCTTTATTACCAACATTATCAGAGATAATCAATCTTTGTTTATTTCTAAGTGGTTTACCAAAACTTACAACACCATCAAATGTAGCAAGAACAGCTATATTTTTAGGTCGTCTTGCTTCAAATAACTCAGAAACTCTTGGAAGACCACCTGTAATATCTGATGATTTTGAAACAGCTTTAGGTGTTTTACCAATAATATCAGCAATAGCAACCTCTTCACCTTCACTTACGAATAGAGATGTTTTAGGTTCTAACACATAACTAGCAACAACATCATTTGAAGATTTTATCATCACTGAGGGTTTATAGTTTGCTGGTATATATTCATTTACTACAAGTTTCGATGTACCTGTTAGTTCATCATATGCTTCACTAACTGTGATACCAGGTATAATATCTTCAAATATTACAGTTCCTGCTTCTTGTGCAATTGTTGGATTTGCATATGGATCCCATTCGGCAATTACAACATGTGCTTCATCTTTTGGTTTAGCAATTATTGACCCATTTGTAACATCACTGTTATCATCTAATACAATAATAGATTCTCTTGAGATATAATGTCTCTCTGCTTCTCTATCTTGATCATCTATAATTACTGCAAATAAACCTTTTTGATTGATTATTTCACCTTCTGAAACAGATTCAAATCTATCTAAATAATCTCCATTTAGTTTAAAGTATTTCACTTTACCTTTTGAATCAGACTTAATTGTTCTTGTAACTGGTGCACCATTTTTAACTTTTAAAACAGAAGCATACGGTATTCTTGATGGTACATTCCAACCATCTTTAATAACTTCAACTATAGAATCAAACTCGTTAACAGTATCACCATTTTCATAAGGGAAATATAATTTACCCTCAATTTTACCACTTACACCAGCTAGCTCATTTGGTTTTGCAACATCACTTTTTCTAAAATAATATTTTTTCTCTTCATTACTTTGGTTTGTTACACTAATTATCATCTCTTCATGAGTAGTTTCAATACTAATTCTACCGTCATATGGTGCATTTATTTTAGGTTCAACAAGTAAAATACCTGCATTTCTTCTATTTGCAATAATTTGTTCACCATCTTTATTTTCATAAGTTTTAATATTATGGTATCTTACAAATCCCTCTTTTGTTGCTTTTAACTCTTTTTCAGCTTGTGTAGCACTAGCAGTTCCACCAACATGGAATGTTCTAAGTGTCAGCTGTGTTCCTGGCTCACCAATTGATTGAGCAGCAAGTACACCAACAGCTTCACCTGGATTTGCTTTTCTTTGTTCACCAAGATTTAGACCATAACATTTTGCACATAAAGTATTTACAGCTTTACATGTAAGAGGTGTTCTAATAACAACAGATTTAACACCTGCATCTGAAACAATTTTTGCATCCTCTTCTGTTATAAGAGTACCCTCTTGAAATAATATCTCGTTTGATATAGGATCAACAATATTAGCAGCGATTACACGACCTGTTATTCTCTCTTCAAGTGCTTCAACCAACTCATTACCATCAACAATATCAGTTATCTCAATACCTTCATGAGTACCACAATCTTCAAGATCAATTCTTACATTTTGAGATACATCGATTAGTTTTCTTGTTAAGTATCCAGCATTCGCTGTTTTTAAAGCTGTATCCGCAAGTCCTTTTCTAGCACCGTGAGTAGAGATAAAGTACTCTAATACATTTAAACCTTCTCTAAAGTTAGATAAAATTGGTGTCTCAATAATACTTCCATCAGGCTTAGCCATAAGACCCCTCATACCTGCAAGTTGTCTAATCTGAGCTGAACTACCTCTAGCCCCTGAATCAGCCATCATATAAATAGAGTTAAATCCATCTTTATCAGCTTCAACAAGATCCATCATCTCACCACCAAGTTTATTATTTAAAACTGTCCAAATATCAATAATTTTATTGTATCTCTCTTGTTCAGTTAAAAGACCTTGATTAAATTGTTTTTGAACCTCTATAACATCTTTTTTTGAACTACCAACTAATCCACCTTTAGAGTCAGGTATTCTAATATCATCAATAGAGATAGAGATACCAGCACTTGTAGCATATTTAAAACCAAGATTTTTTAAATTGTCAAGGAATTTAGGTGTAACTTTATAACCACCATGCTTATAAATATAATCAACAAGATTACCTATATCTTTTTTCTTTAAAATTTTATTCCAGTAAGACAATGGTACAAAATCAGGCAAAATATTATGAATAATCAATCTACCTGCTGTTGTAGTAACTAACTTACCATCAATAACTGTTCTTATTTTTGCATGAATATCAACTTTTTCAAGCTCTAAAGCAACTGTAACTTCATTTAAATTAGCATATATTTTATGTTCACCTATTACGCTCTCTTTCTCTAATGATAGGTAATAAATACCAAGAATCATATCTTGAGAAGGTACTGCAATAGCACGACCAGAAGCTGGTAAAAGAATATTCATAGAACTCATCATAAGAACTTTTGCTTCAGCTATAGCTTCTTGTGATAAAGGTACATGAACAGCCATTTGATCCCCATCAAAATCGGCATTAAATGCAGAACATACAAGTGGATGTAACTGAATAGCTTTACCATCAATTAAAATTGGGTGAAACGCTTGAATAGAAAGTTTATGAAGAGTTGGAGCTCTATTTAATAAAACAGGATAATCTTCAACTATCTCAGCTAAACACTCCCATACTTCATTTGTTTCTGATTCAATCAATCTTTTAGCTGATTTTAAAGTAGTAGAGTAACCTCTCTCTTCAAGTTTTGCCATTAAGTGTGGTTTAAATAATTCAAGGGCCATTTTCTTTGGTATTCCACATTGATCCATATTTAAGTTAGGTCCAACAACAATTACAGATCTACCTGAAAAGTCAACTCTTTTTCCAAGAAGATTTTGTCTAAATCGACCTTGCTTACCTTTAATAATTTCAGATAAAGATTTAAGTGGTCTTTTATTTGCCCCTTTTACTGCATTTGCTGTTTTTGCATTGTCAAATAAGGCATCAACAGCTTCTTGAAGCATTCTCATCTCATTTCTAATAATGATTTGTGGTGCATCAAGTTCAGTAAGTCTCTTAAGTCTATTGTTTCTGTTTATAACTCTTCTATATAAGTCATTTACATCTGAAACTGCAAACTTACCACCATCTAAAGCAACAAGTGGTCTAAGATCTGGAGGAAGAACAGGAAGTACTGTTAACATCATCCACTCTGGTCTATTACCTGAGTTTATAAAGTTTTCAACAACTTTAAGTCTTTTAACAATTGTTTTTTTCTTAGCTTCAGATTTTGTAGCATTCATATCTTCTTTTAAAGAGTGAAGTAGTTCAACAAGATCAAGACTTTTTAATAAATCTTGAATTATTTGTCCACCCATATTTGCTTTAAATCCTGTATGTTCGTAGTTTTCTTCTATACTTCTGTATTGCTCTTCATTTAATATATCAAATTTTTTAACAGCTTTAGAACTCTCACTATCATAAAAAGCATCTCCTGTTTCACTTACAATATAAGCTTCATAATATAATACTCTCTCAAGGTCTTTAAGTTTTACACCAAGTAGCGTACCAACTCTTGAAGGTAAAGATGAAACCATCCAAATATGTGCAACGGGAGCTACTAGGTCAATATGTCCCATTCTATGTCGTCGTACCTTTGCAGATGTAACTTCAACACCACATTTTTCACAAACAACACCTTTATATCTCATCTTTTTGTATTTACCACAAATACACTCATAATCTTTTATAGGTCCAAAAATTTTGGCACAAAACAAACCATCTCTTTCTGGTTTAAGTGTTCTATAATTAATAGTTTCAGGTTTTTTAACTTCACCAGAAGACCAAGATAAAATCTTTTCAGGACTTGCTAGTTTTAGTTGAAATGCAGAAAAATCTGTTGGTTTTTCTAACTCTAAAATCTCAATTGGTTTTAATATTGTTTCATTATTGCTCATTTACATCCGCCTCTTCAAAAATTTCTACATCAAGACCTAATGCTTGAAGTTCTTTTGTTAATACAAAAAATGTTTCTGGAACTCCAGATTTTGGTACATTTTCTCCATTTGCTATTGCTCTGTATGCTCTTGTTCTACCCTCAACATCATCAGATTTAGTTGTAAGCATCTCTTTAAGAACTGCTGTTGCACCATATGCTTCAAGAGCCCAAACCTCCATCTCTCCAAATCTTTGACCACCAAATAGTGCTTTACCACCAACTGGTTGTTGAGTTACAAGTGAGTATGGTCCAGTAGATCTTGCATGAACTTTTTCATCAACAAGGTGATGTAGTTTTAACATATACATAACACCAACATTAACTCTCTCTGCCATCTTTTCTCCAGTCATACCATCATAAAGTACAACTTTACCATCTGCATCCATTTTTGCTAATTCGAACAACTTATTAAACTCTTCTTGCTTAGCACCATCAAATACAGGAGTTGCAAATCGAACACCTTTAGACCAGTCTCTACCATATTCAATAAGTTCATCATCTGACATTTTTGATAATAACTCTTTTGCACCCATAAGTTTTGCTACATCTGCAATTTCAGTCATTTTTAATCTTAAATCTTTTAAGAAAGTGGCTTTTTTATCATCAAACATTGTTTGTATTTGTTCACCTAATTTTTTACCAGCATAACCTAAATGAACTTCCAAAATCTGACCAATATTCATACGAGAAGGAACACCAAGTGGATTTAAGATAACATCAACTGTTGAACCATCTTCTTGATATGGCATATCAACAACAGGGACAATATTTGAAACAATACCTTTATTACCATGTCGTCCAGCCATTTTATCTCCAACTTTTATCTTTCTTTTAGTTGCGATATATACTTTAACTTGCTTGATAACACCATTTGGTAAGATGTCATCATGTTCTAAAATAGAAAGTTTCTCTTCATGGTTTTCTCTTAAAATTGATTTCTCTTTTATAAAATATTCTTTAACATCATTATATTCTTTTGAAATAGCTTTATTAAAAGAAGATATTACTTTTTTCATTGCAAATCTATTTACATTTGAAAGGTCTTCAATTGTAAGTTTATCACCTTTTTTAAACGATTTTTCACCTATTTCTACATCTTTTTCAAGTTCTGCTTTTGATATAATATCATTTATTTTTAGGTTTTCTTCACGGTCAAGCATCATCAATTTATCATGATGTTCTACATCTAATGAATTTTTTTCATCTTCTACTGTAGCTTTTGCTCTATCATCTTTTTCATAACCTTTTTTTGTAAATACTTTAACATCAACAACTACACCTTCTATAGAAGCTGAACAGTATAAAGATTTATTTATAACATGACCTGCTTTTTCACCAAAAATTGCTCTTAAAAGTCTCTCTTCTGGAGTTGGTTTAATCTCACCTTTTGGTGTAACTTTACCAACCATAATCATACCTGGTTTTAAGTATGTACCTATTTTAACAATACCACTTTCATCAAGATGATCTATATTTTCTGATTTCACACCAGGTAAATCTTTTGTAATCTCTTCATTACCATGTTTTAATTCTCTAGCTTCAACCTCTTTTTCATAAATATGAACAGAAGTAAATGCATCATCTTTAATAAGTTTTTGAGATAAAATAATAGCATCTTCATAGTTATAACCATTCCATGGCATAAATGCAACTGTTGCATTAACACCAATAGCTAACTCACCATTATCCATAGATGGACCATCTGCTATAACTTGACCTTTATCAATAGCTTGACCTGTAACAATACTTGCTCTTTGCCCAAAAGTTGTATTATTATTTGTTCTTGCATTTTTGCTTAATAGATAATGATCAATAAATGCACCATCTTCATCTTCACCTTTAATAAAAACATTTTTAGAATCACATTTTTCAACTATACCTGCTCTTTTTGCCTTAATACTTGCCCAAGAATCTCTTGCAACTGTTTTTTCTAAACCAGTTCCAACAAATGGTGCATTTGGTCTAAGAAGAGGAACCGCTTGTCTCATCATGTTTGATCCCATAAGTGCTCTGTTAGCATCATCATGTTCTAAGAATGGGATTAAAGATGCAGCAACACCCATAACCATAGCACTTGAGATATCTATTAAATCAACTTTAGAAGATTCAATTAAAATTGTTTCACCATCTTGTCTAGCATCAATTAAATTTTCAGTTATTTTTCCATCAGCATTTATTTTTGTAGATCCAGGAGCAATAACTTTCCCCTCCTCTTGTGTTGCAGTATAATAATCAATCTCATCAGTTACAACACCATCTATAACTTTTTTATATGGAGTTTCTATAAATCCAAGTTCGTTAACTTTTGAATAAGTTGATAAAGTGTTTATAAGACCAATATTTTGACCCTCTGGAGTCTCAACTGGACAAATTCTACCATAATGAGTTGCATGAACATCTCTTACTTCAAATCCAGCTCTCTCTTTAACAAGTCCACCCTCACCAAGTGCAGAAAGTCTTCTTTTATGAGTAACCTCAGACAATGGGTTAGTTTGATCCATAAACTGAGAAAGTTGACCAGATGTAAAGAACTCTGTAATAGTAGAAGTTATCATTTTAGAGTTAATTAAATCATGAGGCATTAAATCTTCAAGTGTACCACTTAATGTAGTCATCTTATCTCTAATAGCTTTTTGCATTTTAATTAAACCAGCATGAAGTTCATTTGATAATAACTCACCAATTGATCTAATTCTTCTGTTACCTAAGTGATCTCTATCATCAACATGCCCATGACCTGCTTTAACTTTTATAAGATATTTTACTGTTTTAATAATATCTTCATGAGTTAATACAGTTACATATTCAGGAACATTTACACCTAATTTATGGTTCATTTTCATTCTACCAACTCTAGTTAAGTCATATCTTTCTGGATCAAAAAATAATTTTTTTAGAAAATCTCTTGCTGCCTCTTTTGTTACAGGTTCACCTGGTCTCATAACTTTATAAATTCTAATAGCACATAAATCATTTTCATCTTCTAATTGTTCTGTTTGTTTTAACAATTTTATAGATTCACTATCTGCTTTAAATGCATTGATAATAGAATCATCAACTTCATTAGCTAAATCATTTGCAATTTCAAATGTTTCAAAACCTAAATCTAAAAGTTTTTTTAATTTTAAATCATCTAAATTTGTAAGAGAGTCATATAATATTTCACCAGATTCTGGGTCAAATATTGTACTTGCTGTATGTCTCTCCATCAACAATTCAACAGGATATTCAACAAACTTTAAACCACCCTCAGCTAAAGCATTTGCTTTTCTTGTAGTAAGTCTTTTCCCAGCTGCAATTATTAAGTTACCTTTATCATCTATTAAATCATATTCAACTTTACCAGTAAAATCTTCAGCTCTAAACTGTGTTAAAAATTTATTATTTTTAACTTTAATCTCAATTATTGGATAAAATAATTTTATAATCTCCTCTTTAGAATAATCTAAAGCTCTTAACATAATAGTAACAGGAACTTTTCTTCTTTTGTTTATTCTTACATATAAAATATCTTTAGCATCATATTCAAAATACAACCATGAACCACGATCAGGGATAACTTGACCTGTATAGATAAGTTTATTAGATACAGTTGCAGCTTCTTCCTCTTTGAATATAACACCAGGAGATCTGTGTAATTGGTTTACAACAACTCTTTCAACACCATTAACAACAAATGATGTTCTATCAGTCATAAGTGGAATCTCCCTTATATATAAAGACTGCTCTTTTATATCTTTTACACCTGTTTTTTCACCTGTTTTTTCATCAAGGTCCCAAAGTGTAAGTCTGATATTAATTCTTAATGGAATTGAGTAAGTAAGCCCTCTAACCATTGATTCAGAAACAGTATATTTTGGTTTACCAACTTCGCTATTTAGGTAATCAAGAGTAAATCTATTTTGAGAATCATGTATTGGAAAAGATTGTTTAAATACCTTTTCAATTCCAGCAGTTGTTCTATTGGCCTCTTCTACCATAAGAAATTTATCATAACTATTTTGTTGTAATTGTAATAAATTAGGTATATCTATTTTTTGTGGATTTTTTCCGAAATCAACTCTAAGTCTATTTCCAGATTTTAGTGAGTTTAACATATAAGTCCTTTGTAATTATATATTGGAAGTTTTATTAAATAAAACTACAAACACACTAACCTATAAATGAGCAAATAGCATACATAGGTTAAAGTGTTGTTAGAAATGACTAATGCTCTGTATAAATACAGAGCATTAATTTTACATTATTTTAAAATTAAATAAAATTATTTAACTTCTACTGTTGCACCAGCAGCTTCTAATTCAGTTTTTGCAGCTTCTGCATCTTCTTTAGAAACACCCTCTTTTACAACTGCTCCAGCTTCTTCAGCCATTGCTTTTGCTTCTTTTAATCCTAAACCAGTAAGTGCTCTAACTGCTTTAATTACATTAATTTTCTTAGCACCTGCATCTTTTAAGATAACATCAAATTCTGTTTTCTCTTCAGCAGCAGCACCTGCATCACCACCAGCTGCACCAGCAACTGCAACAGGTGTAGCAGATACACCAAATTTTTCTTCAAATTCTTTAACTAATTCAGAAAGCTCTAATACGCTTAAACCTGAAATATATTCTAATACATCTTCTTTAGAGATTGCCATAATAATTCCTTATATAATAATTATTTTAATTTTATTAACAGCTTATGCTGCGTCTTCTTCTTTTTTAATTCTAAGTGCGTCAAGACCAACAGTAAAGTTTCTAACAGGTCCCATCCATACAGATGCAAGCATACCAAGAAGTTCTTCTCTACCAGGTAATTTAGCAAATTGATTAACAGTAGCAGCATCAGAGGCTTTACCTTCAATAACACCAGCTTTTATAGTAAATGTTTCTTTATTTGAAGAAGCAAATTTATCAGCAATTTTACATGCAGTAATCTGATCATCAGACCAAATAAATATATTTGTACCTACTAATTCTAAAGACTCTTGTTCAGCATTTTTTAATGCAATTGAAACCAAAGAGTTTTTTGCAACTTGTACTTTTGCTCCAGCTTCAGCAGCTGCAATTCTTAGTTGTTCTAAGTCTTTATGAGATGTTCCTCTATAATCAGCAACAACAATTGCTTCAGAACCTTTAAACTCATTTGATAATGATTCTATAATCTCATTTTTTTGTATTCTAGTCATATATTCCTCCTTTCAAAACAGTAGAACTTCAGTAGGTTTTACAAAATATTATAAAATATTTAACCGACTATCTTCAGTTTTAATGTAGTGCATTCAAAACACTCAAATGTGAAGACAAAAGTCTTCACTATTGAATATTTATTATTTAATATCCATCATCTCAGAAGAATCTAAAACTACTGATGGGCTCATTGTTAAAGATATAGCAGCTTTTGTTACATACTTACCTTTAGCAGTTGAAGGTTTAGCTTTATTAACAGCTGACATTATAGTAGTAATATTTTCAATTAATGCCTCAGCTGAAAAAGAAACTTTTCCAACACCTGCATGAATATTACCTTTTTTATCAACTCTATATGCTACTTTTCCACCTTTTGATTCTGTTACAGCTTTAGTAACATCCATAGTTACTGTACCTGTTTTAGGGTTTGGCATTAACCCTTTTGGTCCAAGTATTCTACCTATCTTACCAACTAATCCCATTGTATCAGGAGTAGCAATAAGTACATCAAAATCAATGTTTCCTGCCGTGATTGATTCAACTAAATCATCATTTCCAACAATATCAGCACCAGCTGCTTTTGCTTCATCCATTTTAGTTCCCTTAGCAAAAACTGCAACTCTTACAGTTTTACCAGTACCATTTGGAAGTACAACAGCACCTCTAATCATCTGATCTGCATGTCTTGGATCAATATTTAAATTCAATGCAATGTCTACTGTTTCATCAAATTTAGTTGATTTTAATTCTTTTAATAAAGCAACACCATCATTTAGTGAGTATTGTTTTGTACTATCTACTTTTTCTAATAAAGATTTATATCTTTTATTCATTTTATCGCTCCGCAATTTAATTTATTTGCTACCACTTTTTAAGCCTTTGTGGTATTTGGCTTATAACTTTATATTAAGCTACTTCAATTCCAATACTTCTACAAGAACCCTCTACAATTTTTGCAGCTTGTTCAAGATTTTTAGTATTTAAATCAGCAATTTTTTGCTCAACTATCTCCATAACTTGATCTTTTGTTAATTTTGCAACTTTATTTTTTAAAGGATTATCAGATCCCTTTTTTATTCCAGCTTTTTTCATAATTAACTCACTCATTGGTGGTTGCTTAGTTACAAATGTAAAACTTTTGTCAGAATAAACAGTAATCTCTACAGGTATTTTAAACCCTGCATTTTGTTTTGTTTTTTCATTAAATGCTTTACAAAACTCCATGATATTAATACCTCTTTGACCAAGTGCTGGTCCTACTGGAGGTGATGGATTTGCTGCTCCTGCAGGTATTTGAAGTTTTAAAACTCCATCGATTTTTTTTGCCATTTTTTTTCCTTATTTTGTAATGTTAAATGCTAAATATTTAAAGTGACTAACACTAAAGTATATATGCAATACATTGTGATTACTAGCATATAATGCTAAGTACTAAAGAGAAAATTTGTACTCTTTTCACCTTAGTACTTAGCACTCGCTATTATATTTATTCTACTCTTTCTACTTGAGTATAAGATATCTCAACAGGTGTATTTCTACCAAAAATCAATACATTTAGTTTTAACATACCTGAATTTAAATCAAATGATTCAACTATTCCATTAAAGTTAGCAAATGAACCCTCTTTAATTCTAAGCATCTCACCTTCATCAAATGAAACTCTTGGTTTAGCTGCAGCTCTATTATTTACTTTTTCTAAAATCTGATTAATATCCTTATCACTAAGTGGAGATGGTTTTTTTGATTCTCCAATAAATCTTCCTACTTTAGGCATAGATTGAATAGCATGCCAAAGTGCTGTATCAAGATCAATTCTAGCGAACACATAAGCAGAATATAAAGGTTTTTCAATTATAACTTTTTTACCTTTTTTAACTTCAATTAAATCTTCAGTTGGAACAACAACTTCTTCTATTCTACCATCCTCTAAATCATTAGACAACTGTACTAATGCTCTTTTAATAGTTAATTCACTACCCGAATGTGTTTGTATTGCATACCAATTGTGTGCCATATATCTACACCTTTCCTAATTCATAATTGAAGATAAACTTACTGACATTATTGCATCAATAAGAGCTAAAAATAGTGAAATAACTGTCACTACAACAAAAACTGAAAGATAAGCACTTCTTATTTGTTCTTTAATAGGAAAAATAACTTTATGTAACTCATCTTTTGCTTGCTTATAAAAAAAACTTAATTTATTCAAGATAATACCTTTTAAAATAAAAACTAAAAATAAAAACAATATTCAATTTTTACTTCTTATTTTTAATTGATTAATGGCAGGCCAAGAGGGACTCGAACCCCCAGCACCCGGATTTGGAATCCGGTGCTCTACCATTGGAGCTATTGGCCTACATAAAGAGAATAAAAGCTATAAAATAGCTTTTATTTCACCAAAAGAGGATTAAGATTTTAACTTAATCTCTTTATGTTTTGTGTGTTTTTTAAGTCTAGGACTATATTTAGTAACTTCAAACTTCTCAGAATGAGTTTTAGGGTTTTTCATTGTTGTGTAGTTAATGTCTCCACTCTCTTCACATTTTAAACCTATTTTTATTCTATCACCCATTATAGTCTACTCAATAATCTCAGCAACAACACCAGCACCAACAGTTCTACCACCTTCTCTAATAGCGAACTGAGTACCTTTTTCAAGTGCAACTGGAGCAACTAATTCAACAGTCATCTCAACATTATCACCAGGCATAACCATCTCTGTTCCCTCTGGTAAAGTACAAGAACCAGTAACATCTGTTGTTCTTACATAAAATTGTGGTCTATATCCTGAGAAAAATGGTGTATGTCTTCCACCCTCTTCTTTAGATAAGATATATGTTTCACATCTAAACTTTGTATGTGGAGTAATTGAACCAGGTACAACTAATACTTGACCTCTTTCAACATCTTCTTTTTTGATACCTCTTAATAAAAGACCTGCATTATCACCAGCTTCAGCATATTCCATCTCTTTTCTAAACATCTCAATACCTGTAACTGTAGTTTTTTGAGTATCTTTTAAACCAACAATCTCAATCTCTTCAGCTAATTTAATAGTACCTTGAGAGATAGCACCTGTTACAACTGTACCTCTACCAGCTATTGAGAAAACATCTTCAACAGGCATTAAGAAAGATTTATCAGTATCTCTTGTAGGAGTTGGGATGTATGTATCAACAGCATCCATTAGTTCCATAATTTTTGCAGTCCACTCACCATCTTTACCAGCTTTAGCTTCTTCTAATGCTTGGAATGCAGAACCTGCAATAATTGGTGTATCATCACCTGGAAAGTCATACTCTGAAAGTAGTTCTCTAATTTCCATTTCAACTAATTCTAACATCTCTTCTTTGTCTTCATCATCTAATTGATCTTCTTTATTCATAAAGATAACGATATATGGAACACCAACTTGTTTAGAAAGTAAGATATGCTCTCTAGTTTGAGCCATAGGACCATCAGTTGAAGCAATAACAAGAATAGCACCATCCATTTGAGCAGCACCTGTAATCATATTTTTAACATAATCAGCATGTCCTGGACAATCAACATGTGCATAGTGTCTAGTTTCTGTTTCATACTCAATATGAGAAGTAGCAATTGTAATACCTCTTTCTCTTTCCTCTGGAGCGTTATCGATAGCATCATAATCCATCATATCTCCACCCATTTTGTTTGTTAAAACTGCAGAAATTGCTGCTGTTAAAGTTGTTTTACCGTGATCAACATGTCCGATTGTACCGATATTAACATGCGGTTTACTTCTTTCAAATTTTTCTTTTGCCATAATTTTTCCTTAAAGATTTTTTATTATTACCCTCTGAGTAGATAAGCCTTTGGCTAATCTATTCAAAGGGATGATATTTATTTTTATTTACATATACTCATTAATGTAAGTGGAGCCTACGATAAGACTTGAACTTACGACCTCTTCCTTACCAAGGAAGTGCTCTACCCCTGAGCTACGTGGGCGAAATTGTATCTAAACAAAACTAAAATTAAACTAAATTGATTACATTGGAGTATATGATTTTATATATACTGAGTAAGTTACGAAATGTTCGTATGTTATTCAGCTTCCAGTGTTTATTAGTTTATGGAGCGGGAGACGAGACTCGAACTCGCGACAATCTGCTTGGAAGGCAGAGGCTCTAGCCAACTGAGCTACTCCCGCAATAAAGTTCTTAAAAAACTTGCTATCTAGGCAACTTTTTTAATTCATGGTGGTGGGAGAAGGATTTGAACCTTCGAAGCCGTAGGCGGCGGATTTACAATCCGCAGGATTTGACCACTCTCCAATCCCACCAATATTAAACTGGTATAGCGCTGATCTATTTAAAGATGAACACTTTTAACAATAAAATGGAGCTTCAGATAGGACTTGAACCTACGACCTGCTGATTACAAATCAGCTGCTCTACCAGCTGAGCTACTGAAGCATAAAAACAAACATACATTCTTAAAAAATTTGACATCTTGTCAATTTTTTAAATTAATGGTGGCGCGAGACAGAATCGAACTGTCGACACAAGGATTTTCAGTCCTTTGCTCTACCGACTGAGCTATCGAGCCGCTTGTTTGTTTTTGGACTGAAATTATAGGGAAGTTATGCTTAAATAAAACTTAATATAAAATAGAATTCACAAATTCTTAGTTTTATCCCATAATAAGTTTTACTTAAGATTAAAGGAAATAGCTTTACTTGCAAATAAATTTTTATATATCTTCAGATTAAAATCTATTAATAAATAGCTCTTAATCTTCTAATCACGCGTAATTTCTTTGTTAATCTTAAGTAAAACTTATTATGGGATTGAACTGACAAATTCTTTAAATTTCTCTCCTCTTTGCTTATATGAAACAAACTGATCAAGTGATGCAGCAGCTGGTGAAAGCATTGCTACAACACTTTTTACCTCATCATAATCTTCTGATATTTTATATACTG
>JAYEPD010000106.1:0-16390 GCA_034723675.1 Campylobacterota bacterium | reverse complement strand
ACAAATTCTTTAAATTTCTCTCCTCTTTGCTTATATGAAACAAACTGATCAAGTGATGCAGCAGCTGGTGAAAGCATTGCTACAACACTTTTTACCTCATCATAATCTTCTGATATTTTATATACTGCTTTTTTTAACTCTTTACAACTAATAAATTTTATATTATATTTAATTGCGAGTTTTACTAATCTCTCATTGTTTTTTCCTATTGTATATATAGTTATATCATGATTTTTAAGTATATTAAATAAAGGTATCAAATCTACACCTTTATCATCTCCACCTAGTATTAGGTATATTTTTTTATTTTCATAAGTTTTTACAGCTTGTAATGTTGCATCTATATTTGTTGCTTTGCTATCATCTATCCACAATCTATTTTTTTTATCTTTAAACTCTTCAATTTTATGAGGGTCTTGAATAAAACTATTTATTTGTTCATAATTAATCTTTCCACTATACAACTTTGCAGTAACCATTGATAATACTGCATCTAACAAAAATGGTTCTTTGAAATTTATTTTTTTTATCTTTATATCAAATTGATTTGCTAAATCTTCACTATTTTTATATGTATATACCTTTGCTTTTGTTTTTATATGATTGTATTTATAAGGTATAATAGCTATATCTTCTTCATCCATTAATGTTAATGGTTTTAATTTACTATTTTCATATTCACTAAAGCTACCATGCCATGATATATGATCTTCACTTATAGGTAGAAGCATATATATATTTGGTTTTACTTTATTTGTATAGTGTAAAGTAAATGATGATGTTTCAAGGATAAGCAAATTTTCATTAAATATATCACTCAAAGGGGTACCTATATTACCTCCTGCTACACTCCCTTCACTTTTTAAAAGATATTGTAACATTTGAGTAGTTGTAGTTTTTCCATTTGTTCCACTTATCCATATTGTGTATACATCTTCTTTTAAAAACAGATCATAATCACTTATTATATTTTTAGTATGTTTAACTAAATAATTACTTGGTGGAATACCAGGACTAACAACAGTTAAGTCATCTGATTTTATATCATATATGTTTTTATCTTCATCATCATATAAAATAGCATCTTGATATATATTTTTGATACCAACTGCTGTTTTACCTTTTCCTAATATTCTCAAACTTTTGTCTCCTGCTTCAATATATTCATCTCATCTTCTGTTAAAGTTTTAACACCTATTTGAACTGCTTTATCATATTTACTACCTGCATCTTCTCCATACACTAAATAATCTGTCTTTTTAGATACACTTCCTGATACTTTTGCCCCAAGTACCTCTAACTCTTTTTTTATCAAAGCTCGACTAACACTCATAGTCCCTGTTAAAACTACAGTTTTATCTTTAAATGGGTTCTCTTTTACTTCTATTTTCTCTTCAACTGTTGGCTTTATTATCTCAAATAGTTTTTCTATCACAGCTCTATTTACCCGTATAAATTCAAGTAAAGAGTTTGCCATTTGCTCCCCTACTCCATCTAAGACTTCAAGCTGTTCATATGTTACATTTAAAATATCTAGACCAAATTCTAAACATATCTGTTTACTTGCTACTTCACCTATATGCTCAATTCCCAAAGCATTTACAACTCGACTAAGTTCACTTTCCTTCGTTGCTTCTATCGCATTTAAAAGATTGTTTATCTTTTTCTCTTTAAAACTCTCTAAGCCTTCTAAATCTTCATACTTTAAAAAATACAAATCAAGTACATCTTTTATTTTATGTTTCATTACAAGTAGTTCAACTATCTTATTTCCTAAACCATCGATATTTAGACAATTTTTACTTGCAAAATATATGATACTATTTACAACACGACTAGGACAATCAAGGTTTTGACACTTGATAAGTATATCTTCTACTAAAAGTTCGCTATTGCATTTTGGACAATTTAAAGGGATATTTATATCTATCTCATCTCCAGTTCTTCTATCTTTAAATACTTTTGTAATCTTAGGGATAATATCTCCACTTTTTATGATGATAACTTGGTCATTTAGTTTTAAATCAAGTCTTTTAATCTCATCAAAGTTATGTAGTGTTGCACGACTAACTGTTGAGCCATCTATTAGTGTTGGTTTTACTATTGCAACTGGTGTAATAGCTCCTGTTCTTCCAACTTGTAAAACTATATCTTCCACTATAGTTACTTTCTCAACAGCAGGAAACTTATATGCACAAGACCATCTTGGAAATTTAACCGTATAGCCTAAGTCACTTTGAGATTCTAAGTTATCTATTTTTATAACCATACCATCAAGCCCCATAGAGATACTATCTCTTTTTGAAATTATCTCGTGGTAAACTTTTTCTATCTCTTGAACACTTTTGCATATTGTTTGTATAGGTGGTTTTGAAAATCCAAAAGAGTGTATATACTCTATAACTTCACTAGAATTTTCAAACTCCAAAGAGTTAACACCTACTCCCCAAACATTGAAAAATAGTTTTCTTTTAGCTGTTACAGAACTATCAAGCTGTCTTAAACTTCCAGCTGCTGCATTTCTAGGGTTTGCGAATGGTGGTTCATTCTCTTTTAGTCTCTCTTTATTTATAGTATCAAAATCATCTTTTTTTATAACAACTTCACCTCTTATCTCTATTAAACCATCATATGGAATACTTAAAGGGATAGAGTGAATTGTTTTTACATTTGAAGTTACATCTTCACCAACACTCCCATCTCCTCTTGTGATGGCTTGTTTTAAGACACCATTTTCATAGATGATATTTAAACTAGCTCCATCAAATTTTGGTTCACAAACAAATCGCATACTTTCTTTTGATACAACTTTACTTGCTCTTTTTATCCAATCTTCAAGTTCTTGCGTATCAAAGATATCCTCTTGTGACCACATACGACTAAGATGTTTAGCTTTTTTAAATCCATCTAAAACTACTCCACCAACTCTTAGGTTTGGTGAATTTGGATCTACCTGCTTTGGGTTTTGTTTTTCAAATGTTAAGCATTCTCTACTTAATTTATCATACTCTTCATCAGTTGCTAGTGGATTGTTATCAACATAATACGCATATGCATATTTAATTAATCTTTTTATTGTTTTATTGTATTCTTTTTTTGTCATAATTGAATTATACCTTTTTATATTAACAATTAAGTAAGATAAAATGTGATACCATTTTATTAATGAAGAAATTATTATATACACTTGTACTGATTGTTATATCTACTGTAATACATCAAATTTACTATAACAACCAAATTAGCATTTTAAAAAAAGAGGTTTATCTACAAAAAAGCCTGAGTTTAAAGTCATCATTTCAAAAGTTAGTTGATAAAAAACAAAATAAAACAGCTGCTATGACATATATAATTAGTCAAGATAAAAACTTACAAGAAGCTTTGTTCAATAAAGATATAAAGTTACTTAATTATGAAAAAACAATCAAAGGGATTGAAAAGTTTGTAAAATACAAAGATCTTTGGTTACAAATAATTGACAAAGATGGTTATAGTTTTTATAGAAGTTGGACAAATAAAATAGGAGACCATGCAGCTACTGCTAGAGTTGATATAGCAAAAATGCTAATAGATCAAAAAGCAGTTTATCATATAAGTACAGGTAGATTTGATATGACATTTAAAACAATGCAACCTATATATAAAGATGGTGAATTTTTAGGTATAGTTGAATTGATATCTCATTTTAACTCCATACACAATGATCTTAAAAGTAAGGATATTGAACCTATTATGATAGTTGATAAAAGTTATACACCTAAATTTATCAAACCTTATAGTGGATTATTTATAGGTGAAAACTATGTGACCAATGTTGATGCTTCAAAAAGTTTGATGAGAGAGATTGAAAATATTGGAATTGATAAATTTTTAAATATAAAAGATTATATTTTACATAAAGATTATTTAGTTACAACATTTAAAATAAATAATATACTAAATAAACCTATGGGTTATTTTGTATTGTTTGCAAAACAAAACAATATTGAGATGAATCTAATACAAGAGTTTAAAATAACTCACTACAAAAGAGTGATGGTTTTTTTAATTCTTTCGGCATTATTAATACTACTTATCATAAATAGAAAATATGTAAAAAATCTAAACATAGATGTTCTTAAAAAAACAAAAGAGATAAGTAAACAAAAAGATGATTTAAACTCTCTTTTAAATATATATGATAAAAATGTTATATTTTCCTCTACAGATACAAAAGGTATCATAACAGATGTAAGTGAAGCTTTCTGTAAAATTAGTGGTTACACTAAAGAGGAACTCATAGGCAAAAATCACAATATAATAAGACATCCAGATATGACAAAAGAGGCTTTTAAGTATCTTTGGGATGAACTAGAAAAAGGCAATAAAGTAAATCTTGAAGTTAAAAACTTAAAAAAAGACAACACATTTTATTGGGTTGATGCTGAGTTTGAGCCTGAGTATAAAAATGGAAAAATTATAGGATATAGTGCTGTTAGAGAAGATATAACTTCTAAAAAAGAGATAAATGAGATACAAAAAGATATAATTTTTGCTATGGGTTCTATTGGAGAGACAAGAAGTAAAGAGACAGGCAATCATGTAAAAAGAGTTGCTTTATATTCAAAAATATTAGCACTTTCACTTGGACTTGATAAACTTGAAGCAGAGATGTTGATGCAAGCTAGTCCTATGCACGATATAGGGAAAGTTGCTATTGGTGATGAGATACTTAAAAAACCATTATCTTTAACAAAAGATGAGTGGGATATTATGAAAACACACTCGCTTAAGGGGTATGAGATGTTAAAACATTCAAATAGACCTTTACTAAAAATGGCAGCAACAATTGCGTATGAACATCATGAAAAATATGATGGCTCTGGTTATCCTAGAGGTTTAAAAGGTAAAGAGATACATATATACGGAAGGATAACTGCTGTTGCTGATGTTTTTGATGCTTTAGGTAGTAATAGAGTTTACAAAAAAGCTTGGAGTGATGAAAAAATATTTGACTTATTTAAAGAGGAAAAAGGGAAACATTTTGATCCAGAGATAATAGATATATTTTTTGATAACCTTGATTCATTTTTAAAAGTAAGAGACACCTTTAAAGATACAATATAATATATCAAAATTTATAAGCTAAAGATATATTTATCCCTTGGTTTTCATTTGGTTTTAGTACGGAAACTGTAGAGTTAGCCGAGTATAGCAAAATTTAAGTTAAGGAAACTCTAAATAATTTATCAAAAAACAAATATATATTTGTTATAATGCAAAAATTATATAAATATTTTATCAAGAGGATTAAAGATGTCAAATAAAACACTTGTCATAACAGGAGCTACAAAAGGTATAGGTAAAGCTTGTGCTTATAGATTTGCTAAAGAGGGTATAAATATCGCTTTTACATATAACTCAAACGAAGATATTGCAAAAGAGATTGCAGAGGATTTAGAGTCAACATATAAAATAAAAGCTAGATACTATCCATACAATATACTTGAACCTGAAACTGCAAAAGAGCTGTTTTTAGCAATAGATAAAGATTTTGAAACAATAGATTATTTTATATCAAATGCTATGATATATGGAAGACCAGTTGTTGGTGGATATGGAAAATATATGAAGCTAAAACCAAGAGGATTAAACAACATCTATACAGCTACTGTTGATGCGTTTGTTTGTTGTAGCCAACAAGCTGCAAAAAGGATGCAAACAAATGGTGGTGGTGCTATGGTTAGTCTAAGCTCAACAGGAAACTTAGTGTATATAGAAAACTATGCAGGACATGGTACAAACAAAGCAGCAGTTGAAACTATGGTAAAATATGCAGCAACAGAACTTGGTAGTATGGGTATAAGGGTAAATGCAGTATCAGGTGGTCCAATAGACACAGACGCACTTAAAGCTTTTACCAACTATGAAGAGGTTGCACAAAAAACAGCAGAACTATCTCCACTTGGTAGAATGGGACAACCAGAAGACTTAGCAAGTGCGTGTTACTTTTTATGTAGTAGTGAAGCTAGTTGGATTACAGGTACAACTTTATTAGTAGATGGTGGGACTACTTTCCAAAAATAATGACAAAGAATACACAAAAAGAAAAAAGCCTGAATTTACCAAATATATTAGCAGCTTTTAGGGTACTTTTAGCACCTCTTATGTTATGGTTTATGGTTGATCAATCAAATCCTATATTTGATGGTTGGCATCCATCTTGGTTTGATTATTTTGCAGGTTTGATTTTTGTTGTAGCTAGTGTTACTGATTTTTTTGATGGATATATTGCTAGAAGCTGGAACCAGATGACTAAACTTGGAAGTATTCTTGATCCACTTGCTGATAAGATGCTTGTACTTGCTGGATTTATAGGACTTTTGGTTTTGGATAGAGCGAGTGCTTTTGCTATATTTTTGATACTTAGTCGTGAGATGTTTATAACAGGACTGCGTGTAGTTGCAGTAAGTGAAGGAAAATCAGTAGCATCTACAATGGCTGGAAAAGTAAAAACTGTAGTTCAGATGATAGCTATAGGTTTTTTGATAATGAACTGGCCATTTGGTTCTGAAATATTATGGATAGCAACAGCACTTACACTTTATAGTGGATATGAATATATCCGTGATTATTTAAAATAGTGAATGCTATATCTCTATATAATTAAAAGTTTTTACAAAGATTTTCAATAACTTGAGTATATTCGCTTTCTGTGATTTTTGATATTTTTGAAGTTACCCTTTTTTTAGAAATTGTTCTGATATGATTTAGTAAAATATCAGAATCTTCTTTTAGGTTACCTCTTTTATTTAGTCTTAATCGAAAAGGTTCCATATTGTCAATTAATTTTGTTGATAATGGTAAAGTTATAATTGTATCTAATATATGGTTTGATTCGTTATCTGAGATTATTATGCAAGGTCTTATCTTTCCTACCTCATCACCTTTTTTTGGATTTATATTTATACCTACAATATCACCTTTATACAAGTCCATCGTCAACTACAATTTCTAAAAAATCTAAATCTTGATGTTTTTTTAGAAGTTTTAATTTTTCTATTTTTTCTTTTCTTTCAATATCTTCAATCACTGAAGAGATAATATCTTTGTATTTAGAAGATATAAAATATCCTAACTCTTCATGTTTTCTCTTATCAACAATCTTGGATATTGTCATATGTTTGAAAAGACTTGGTTTTGTTTGTAATGTTGTTATTCCATATTCTAGCATTTTATATCCTTATGTTTTATTTCTTATAGATTATATAATATAGATAATAATATATTGTTTAAGTGTATCTCTAAAAACTAATATACTTATAACTTAAAATTAAATTATCATTTAAAATAAATTTAGATAGAATCACTTTTTAATTTAAATAAATAGGATTTTATATTGGGATTTTTTGTATTTTTAATTGTATTATCAATTTTAGTTTTTGTACATGAGCTTGGGCATTTTACTGTTGCTAGACTTTTGGGTGTTAAGGTTTATGTTTTCTCAATAGGATTTGGGAAAAGGGTTGTAACAAAACATTGGAAAGGGACAGATTGGAGCCTTTCTCTTATCCCTCTTGGTGGTTATGTAAAGATGAAAGGGCAAGAGGATATAAATCCAGCTTTAGTAAACAATGATAGTGATAGCTACAATGTAAAAACACCTTTTGAAAGGATACTTATACTTCTAGCAGGTCCATTTGCTAACTTTTTGCTCGCATTTATTTTATATATAGCTATTGGACTTCTTGGAAACAATCATCTCTCACCAACTATTGGTACTGTTGTCAAAGATTCTCCTGCATTTAAAGCTGGTATGAAAGCAGATGATGAAGTGATAAGGATAAATAATACAGATATAAAAACATGGGAAGATTTAGGAAAAATTATAACTACATCAAATGGTGCTTTAAAATTTTATGTTAAAAGAGATGGTAAAATTAAATCAATTATCATAAGACCAAAGATGAGTGAATCCCAAAATATATTTAAAGAAAAAATTCAAAAAAAGATGATAGGTATATCTCCTGCACCTAAAGTAGTAAAGATATTTTACACACCATATGAGGCTTTGATTTTTGGATATGAAAAAACAATAGAAGCTAGTAAGATGATGTTTTTAGGTGTACAAAAACTGATACAAGGGATAGTTCCACATAGTGAAATAGGTGGTGTTATAACTATAGGTACTGTTATAAGTGATGCTAGTGCTTCAAGTTTTGTAGCACTTCTTACTATTGCAGCTCTTATCTCTGTAAATTTAGGTGTTTTAAATCTTCTACCTATTCCAGCTCTTGATGGTGGACATATTATGTTTAATCTTTATGAGATGATTACACGACAAAAACCAAGTGAAAAGGTTCTCATAGCACTTACTGTTGGTGGTTGGGTTATACTAATAGGACTTATGACACTAGGACTTTACAATGATATAAATAGACTTTTTGGTTAAATTTGATTAAAATTTAGCTATAATGGGCAAAATCAATAAAATATTAGTGCCAATACTAATATTATCATAACAAAAATAAAAGGGTACAAACACAATGGTTAAAATTGTAAATCTAAAAAAAACTTTTGGTTCAAGAGTTTTATTTCAAGATATAAACTTATCTTTAGATACAGGTAAAAGATATGGTTTAATAGGTGCAAATGGAGCTGGTAAAACAACTTTTTTAAATATGCTAAGTGGAACAGAAGAGATAACAGATGGTGAAGTACAAGTACAAAATGGGAAAAAAGTTGGAGTATTAAGTCAAAATCAATTTGCTTATGAGGAGTTCTCTTTAGCAGATGCTGTTTTATATGGAAACAAAAAACTTTTTGATGCTATAAAAGAGAAAGAGAAGTTGTATATGGAAGAGTATACAGATGAGATAGGTGAGAAGTTAGGCGAACTTGAAATAGTATGTTGTGAAGAGGATCCTACTTATGAGTATGATGTAAAGATTACAAAAATACTTGAAGCTCTTGGTTTCCCTTCATCTCAACATGGTGATCTTATGAGTACTATTACAGGTGGTGATAAGTTTAAAGTTTTATTAGCACAAGTTTTATTTCCTAAACCTGATGTTTTATTTTTAGATGAGCCTACAAATAACCTTGATATGCAAACTATCTCATGGCTAGAAAACCAACTACAACATCATGATGGTACAATGGTTGTTATCTCTCATGATAGACACTTTTTAAATGCAGTTTGTACAAATATATTAGATGTAGATTTTAAACAAATCAGAGAGTTTACTGGTACTTATGATGATTGGTATATAGCTTCTACAATTATTGCGAAACAAGCAACAATCGATAGAGAAAAAAAACTAAAAGAGAAAGAGGAGCTTGAAGCATTTGTTCGAAGATTTTCTGCAAATGCTTCAAAAGCAAAACAAGCTACATCAAGACAAAAACAACTTGACAAACTTGATATTGAATCTATATCTGTAAGTTCAAGAAGAGATCCATCAATAGTATTTAAACAAGAGAAACCTGTAAGTAAAGAGGTTCTTGAATTTAATAATATAAATAAATCTTTTGATGGAGAAGTTGTATTAAAAGATATCTCAATGATGGTAGAAAAAGGTAATAAAATAGCTTTAATAGGTCCTAATGGAGCTGGTAAAACAACATTATGTGAAATACTCATGGAAAACTTAAAACCAGATACTGGTGAAGTAAAATGGGGAGCAACATCAACTGTTAGTTATTTTCCTCAAGATACTACAGATAGAATAAAAGGTGATGTTACTTTATATGATTGGTTAAGAGATTTTGATAGAGATGCAGATATATCAGAGATAAGAAACTGTTTAGGTCGTATGCTTTTTAATGGTGAAGAGCAAGAAAAGAGTGTGATTAAATGTTCAGGTGGTGAAAAACATAGGATGATGCTTAGTAAAATTATGTTAGAAAAAAGAAACTTTCTACTTTTAGATGAGCCTACAAATCACCTTGACCTTGAAGCTATTATAGCTCTAGGTGAAGGTCTTTTAGCATTTGAGGGTACTGTTATTTGTGTATCACATGATAGAGAGCTTTTAGATGCTTATGCAAATAGAATTATAGAGATTCAAGATGATGGTACAATTATAGATTTTGATGGTACTTATGAAGAATTTTTAGAAACAAAAACTCAAAGTTAGGATTTTATATGAATGAATTGATGTTTTTTTTAAGTTTAGTAGTATTGGCGATTGTTTTTTTTAGTAGACATAAAATAACAAACAAAATAAACTATACTTTAAGCACAAATTTACAAAGTGAATATATTGTATATATATTATTTATATTTTTTGTTATGGTGATTGCTGCAGGTATGCTATTGGACGATACAAAAGCAAAATATAGTGGTATTAGCGAAAGTTATGAGAATTTAAAAACTCCTAAGTCAGCTGAAAGACCACATAGATATTTTGATATTGATACATATAATGATGAATAAAGAATAAATTAAGTAAAACTTTAGTATCATTCCAAATAATTTTACACTCAAGGAAGTAATATGGCAAGAAGATGTATGCTATCAGGTAAGGGTCCAATGTCTGGAAACAATGTGAGCCACGCTAAGAATAGAACAAAAAGAAAGTTTTTACCAAATTTAAGAAGCGTTAGAATAACTTTAGAAGACGGTACTACACAAAAGATAAAGATATCTGCAAAAGAACTTAGAACTCTTAAAAAGAATTCATAAGATTAACTACCGATGTTTTTTAGAAACATAAAAAACATCAAAAAAGCTTTGGGCTTGGAATATAAAATTACCAAACCAGAGTTTGACTTAAACAAAGAGATTTACTCTCAATTTAAACACTTTCGTTTACCTTTAATACTTTTACAAGTTATCATGATGGTTGGTACGCTAGGATATATGATAATCGATGATTTTCCTATACTTGATGCTATATATCAAACTGGTATAACTTTTACAACTGTAGGATTTGGTGAGATTAACGATATATCTCCAGCTGGAAGATTGTTTACTGTTACACTTATAATATTTGGATTTTTGATATTTACATTATCTATAACTGCACTTATACAAGTTATGGTTAGAGGTAAATTTTTAGACCTTTACAAGGAGAGAGATATGTTATATAAAATAGCAAGATTACGAAACCATTTTGTCATATTTAACCACAATGAATATACAATACAGTTAGCTAACCAATTTAAAAAAAGTCATATACCATTTGTGATAGTAGATCCAAGTGATGATATGGAAAGAATTGCACAAGAGAATGGCTATCCTTATTATATCAAAGAGGAAACATATACAGAGAGAGCTTTTCTAAAGTCACATCTATCTAGTGCTAAGGGTGTTATATCTCTATCTAAAAATATATCTGATAGTATTACTATTATAGCTTCTGTTAGATTGTATGAAAAAGAGCTAGGTAGACAAAATCCATATTTAATCATATGTAATGCAGAATCTCAAAAAGATATAGAGAGACTTAAAAAACTTGGTGCAAATAAAGTAGTTGCCCCTCCTGAGCTTATGGCAAAAAGAGTTAGTGCTATGGCTATAAGACCTGATATGGAAAATGTATTAGAGGAGTTTTTATATAAAAAAGATACACCTATTGATATGGAAGAGATATATGTGGAAGATCAAAGTTGGTTTTTGGGTAAAAAGATACAGGACGCACATTTAAGAGATAGATTAAAAGTAAGTATTATAGGAATAACTCTTGCTAATGGTAAATTTGTGCAAACACCTAAAGGGAGTACCAAAGTTACAAAAGGTTGTAAACTTTTAGTAGTTGGTAACCAAACAGGTATAGGAAAAGCAAAAAAACTAATAAATGACAATACAAAACCAAAGGATTTAACAGATGTTTAGTATATTTCCAATAGATGGGTACATAAGTGATATTGATGGTTTTTACTGTGATGGTATTCATGGTGGATTAAAATCAAATGATAAACTTGATATGGGGTTTATCTATAGTGATAGTTTGTGTAATGTTGAGGCTGTATTTACGAAAAACAGTTTTAAAGCAGCACCACTTAAACATTTTTTACAATATGATGATATGTTTAAAACAAACTTTGTACTTATAAACTCTAAAAATGCAAATGCTATGACAGGTGAAGATGGTATCAAAGATATAGATGAAATTTTCAATCAATTACAAACAAAGTTCACTAATATAACATATCCTATTATGAGTAGTACAGGTGTTATAGGTGTACCAATTCCAAAAGATAAGATAATAAATAGTGCTATAAACTTCGATCTTTCAAATAAAAATGGTCAAAATTTATCAGAAGCGATTATGACTACAGATGCGTATCCAAAAAATTGTTTTTATGAAGTTAAGTTAGAAAATGGTAAAAGTTTTAAAATAGGTGCAGTTGCAAAAGGTGCTGGTATGATAAATCCAAACCTTGCTACTATGCTTTGTTTTATATGTACAGATGCAGATGTTCCACAAAAAGATATGAAAGAGCTACTTGAATTAAATAGTAAAACTACATTTAATGCAATAAGTGTAGATGGTGACACCTCTACAAATGATACAGTTATGTTGTTGTCAAATAAAAAATCAAATTGTTATGATAAAGATGCTTTTGGTGAGGTTTTACGATTGGTTATGCATGATATGGCTATGTTAATGGTAGCTGATGGTGAAGGTGCTAAAAAAGCAGTAGCATTTGAAATAAATGGTGCAAGTAGTACAGAAGAAGCTGAAATATGTGCAAAAGCATTATCAAATTCACTTTTAGTTAAAACAGCACTATTTGGAGAAGATCCAAATTGGGGGCGAATAGCTTCCACTATTGGTGCTAGTGGTGTATCTTGCGATGAAACCACTCTAAGTATAACTTTTAAAGATATACTTGTATATGATAAAGGTGAGATATTATTTACAAAAGAGTTAGAACAAAAAGCAGCAAAAGTATTGGAAGAGAAAGCTTTTAAGATTATCTGTGATTTAGGAATTGGAAATTCATCATTTACTGCTTGGGGATGTGACTTAGGTTATGACTATGTTAAGATAAATGCAGATTATAGAACTTAACTAAAAGATGCAAAAAGAACTAAATGAAAAAACAATACGACTTAGATATATAAGGGTTTTAGAAAAATTTATAACAAAAACAATATCACTTTTAAAATATGATAACTTTGATATAGAGTTGTATAAAAAAGCAACTCTTAAAAGTTATGATCTATTAGCAAAAACAAAAACTATGGAACTTTACAGCGAATACCCAATAGCACTTAAAAACTTAGCACAGACTATACTTGATACACTTGAAAATCATTCAAAAGATTTTGAAAATGAAAAAGCTCTTATACTCAAACAATCAAACCTTTTAGCAAAACTAAAAAATAACAATCGTTATAAAAAAGATAAACATAAACATAAAAAGTTTAATGATGGATATTGAACAAACGATTAAATTAAGTGGAAAACTTAAAAAAATACTTTTTTATAATGAAGAGAACAACTACTACATAGCAGTTTTAGGGGAAGAACAAAAAATATGTGGGCAATATTTTGATACAGATTTAGCAAAATTAGTTGGAGAAGATATTATCCTTGAAGGGAGATGGAATACTCATAAAAAATATGGTGTTCAGTTTGTTTTTACTTCACTAGAACTAAAAGAGGCAGAGATATTTTTTTTTCTAACTAAAATAGTAAAAGGTATCACTAAAAAACTAGCCCTTGAACTTACTAAAAAGTACACAGAAGATGAGCTTTGTGAGATACTAGATAACACTCCAAATAAACTTCTAGAGTTTAAAGGGATAAAAGAGAAAAAACTAACTCAAATAGTTATCTCATGGAACAAATTTAAACACCTTCGTGAGCTTGGTAGTTTTTTAGGTCAATATGGAGTTACTAAAAATCTAATAAATAAAATATACGAAACATACGGTGAAATTGAAAATATAATTGAAAAGATAAAAGAAAATCCATACTTACTTACAAATATAAAAGGGATAGGATTTAAACGAGCTGATGAGATAGCTACAAAAATTGGTATAGATATAAAAAGCAACTTTAGAATAACTGCTTGTATGGATTATACATTAAGGGAGTTTTGTGAATCAAATGGAAATAGTTCTATAGGTAAAGAGCAACTTTTTTCTTTACTTGATAATGCTTTGAATTTTAAAGATGAAGATATTTTATATCAAGAAGCACTTATAAATCTTTTATCAAAAGAGAAACTAAATGAAACTACAAAAGATAGATATGCACCAAATATATATTTTAATTGTGAAACAAAAATAGTAGAATTCTTCAAAACTAGAGAAAAATTTAAAAGTGCTGACACTATTATCAAGGATTTCCCGTCATATATAGAAAAAAAGCAAAAAACACTTGGTTTTGTTTTAAGTCAAGAGCAAAAAAAAGCAGTTGAACTTATAAATGAGGGAGAAAATACAATTTTACTTATAGGTTATGCAGGAACAGGTAAATCAACATCAAGTCGTGCTATTCTTGAACTACTTGAAGAGATGGTAAGTTTTGATGATATACATTGTATGGCTCTAAGTGGCATAGCTGCACAACGAATAAGTGATACAACAGGCTATAATAGTAGTACAATACAATCAGCACTTGTCAAAATAGAAAATAGCGATAAAGATACATTTGACTATAAAGTGATACTAATAGATGAGTCATCAATGATAAATAGTGTTACTTTTTATAAAATATTTTCCTATATATCTCTTGAAACTATACTTATAATAGTTGGTGATGATGGACAACTTCCTGCTATTGGTGCTGGTGATATTTTAAGAGATGCTATTAAATATAATCTTGCACCCATATCAAAACTTACTAAAATATATCGACAAAATGAACACCAAGCTATAGCTCTTATAGCAAATGAGATACGAAAAGGGAAAGTTCCTTTGTATAAAGAGGAATATGAAGATTTCAAGTTTATTGATCAATCTATACCAAACTATTATGCACAAAAAAGTATATTGAGCGATTATGAGATAAATAGTTTAAGAAATGACAACAACCACAACATACTTCAAAATATACTTCACATAACATCTAATTATATAAAAGAGATGTATAAGCATATAAATAATAAAGAGATAAATAAGTTTCTTACACTCTTTCAAGTAATCACACCTATAAAAGGTGGAACACTAGGGGTAGAAAACTTAAATATAAATCTTCAAAAACTAATAAACAATACAAAACAAGATGGTATCAAAACAAAAACTTATGAATATAAACTAGCAGATAAAGTTATCCACATAAAAAATGAAAATATGAAAGCACAAACAATGAATGCTTATAAAAGTGGAAGTATAGATTTTGTTGAAAAAAGAGTCTTTAATGGTCAGTTAGGTATGGTGATAAAAGTCGATATGAACAACTCTAAACTTATAGTTTTGTACCCAAATGATGATATGGTTGTATTTTATGAGTTTGATACACTTGATACGCTTATCTCACTGGCTTATTGTTTAACTATACATAAGACTCAAGGTATGGAGTATGATACGGCACTTATCCCTATGACATTTTCACATTTTATTATGCACAATACAAAGTTACTATATACTGCTGTTACAAGAGCTAAAAATATGTGTTATATAGTAGGGGAAGATGAAGCTTTTAGTAGTGCATGTAAGAAGTTAGAGATAACAAATCGTCAAACAGTTATTGATGATTTGTTATCTTGATAAATAAAAAGAAAATCTTTTAGAAACTTGCCCATTCATCATCAGTATCTTTTGATGCTATTATTGGTTTTATAATTTTTTCTATTTTAGGTTCAGTTTTTGGTTTATTTTGTGTAGTTGATGTTTTAAAACTATTGTCAACTGTAGTGGTTGTTGTATTATTTGATGAACTTATAGTTTTTGCTTTAACAGCACTTTTACCATTAAACTCTTTGCTATTAGCATTTTCTACAATATCAAAAGCAATACTTTTTGTATCTGACGCTATCGTTTTAGTTTGTGAAGCAACATTAGCATTTTGTTGTGTTTGTGTATCTAATGTATTTATTGCATTGTTTATCTGTTCTATACCTGTTTGTTGCTCTTTTGAAGCTGCTTCAACACTAGAGATTAACTCTATAGTTTTAGATATATTTTCATTTAATCCTGTATATCCATCTATCATCTTATCTGCTATATTTTTACCACTATTTGCTTTATCATTTGCATTTTCTACTAACGCTTTTATCTCATTTGCAGCTTCTGCACTTCTACTTGCTAGGTTTCTTACCTCTTGGGCTACAACTGCAAAACCTTTTCCAGCTTCTCCTGCTGTTGCTGCTTCAACTGCTGCATTTAGAGATAAAATATTTGTTTGGAATGCTATTTGATCTATAACTGTAATAGCTTCACTTATAGCTGTAACTTCTGTATTTATCTCATCCATAGCAGTTGTTGTTTGATTGGCCAAGTTTTGACCTT
>JAYEPD010000105.1:0-2144 GCA_034723675.1 Campylobacterota bacterium | reverse complement strand
CGGATTAATTTTATTATTTGGTTTAAAACTGTCATTATAGTGCTTCGTCTCTATTGTTTTTTAGAGATTTAAGCACTTTTGGTTCCATGTGTTTTTTTGTTACTTGGTTGAGTTAGAATTGCTGGTTAACTTAACGGTTTGTCATTGTATAGCTCTTTCAGCATATTATTGAGTTGAATACCTGACATTCCACTTCCTGCATCAATTTCTTTAGTCTCTCCATTTATTCCAACAGCGTTAAATCCAATTGCAGAAATTTCAAATGTATCATCTTTATTGATTTTAAATTGAACAATTAGAGAAGCTTGTGAAAATTGTTTTGTCCAACCCATTTTTTTAATGTACTCATCATTAAACTCTCCTGTAACTTCAACAATTTTTCTTCCATTAGAAGTTTCGAAATCTCTCCAGCTTGTTGATGTAAAATAGCTATATCTATCAAATGCCTCACCAACTGTTATTGAGTTGTCAAAATTTAATGTTCCATTTTTCACTATGTTTGAATCACTACAACCAACTATCATCATGGATATAAAGAATCCTATTATCAATAATTTTAATTTTCTCATTTTTGAGCCTTTCCAAAGTTTTCTAAATATTTTTCAAATTTATCTCTAGGATTGTTACCTAAATCTTTTTTGCAACAATCTTTGATTGCTTCTAAAGAATAGCCCTTTTCTTGTAAGTTTTTCAGTTCATACTCTTGATTGCAATTAACAAAATTTTTATCTTTAACAATTTTTGTTAAGTCATCATTCTCAAAGACTTCTTTCATGACTCTTCCTTGTTTAAAAAACTTTCTTTTCTTTCAATTTCCACCAATTCATTTACGCAATAATTGATATAGAATATATTGAAAATCACAAGATAAAATTTATTAAATTTCAGATCCAGCTTAAACTTCTTTGCATAAAATTCTTCCATTGCTTTTGAAACTTTAAATGCCATCACTATAAACATGATTCCCTAAGCTAAATCAACTAAAGAAGCAAACAAAGCTATAGTGTCATCTCCTAAAGATGATAAAAGTCCTGATATACCCATTAAAATGGAAATATAAACAATAAAGTTTCTCGAAATAATTTCAGTGTTTGCTATTTCATTAAACACTTTATATCTGTCAAGTAACCATATTATGTAGTATATACCAAAACTTACCATTCCAAGCGCTAGTAAATGCCATGTTTTCATCCCAATTTCGTCTGTAAGACTACTAATTTTATCTTCGTTCATATCGAAGACCTCCAAAAATTAAATGTACCAATTTATCTTTATAAATAGGCATATTTAAAATTGAAGCAATATTACAATCTTAGATACAACGCTTGAAGTGAACTACAAGTAACCCTCAGTAAAAGTTAAAATTTAATAAAAATAACTTTTATAAGTTTAAACCAGAATCACTTTAAAAGCCGATGGGTTACTTGTTAGTTCCTCTGATTTGTTAGGTTTGCCAACTCCGTATCAGTTAATCCTGTAGTTTGTTTTATTGTTTCTATATCTACTTTTGCTTTTAATAAATTGTATGCAACTTTTTTAACGCCCATTAATTCACCGATAACATAAGTACTTTCGTAAATACTAGCTTCATGATGTCTATCTTCTTTGTATTTATTATATTGAAGTTGTTCTTTTTCATCCATTTTTAGGTAGTCTAATTCTTCTTTTGCTTTTAATAAACCTTTAGCTTTTGGATTATCTGGTATCTCTTCATTTTTAAGAAAATTTATCCATTCATCTAATGTATCTTGAGCAATTTCATTAAAATTCCTAACTTTAATAAGATAGTATTCAGGATATATCTTTTCTACTTTATCTGTTTTATAAAGTTCTTTTTGTTTTTCATTTAGTTTTAATTGTGTATGGTTATGTAGTCCTATAAAGTTTGTTGTACCTTTATAGATATAATCATCTCCATCACCAAAATCAAAGTATAAAATAGATATTGATATTACTTTAGATACTTTTGAAAAAGCTTGACCCTCTTTCATATGTTCTGCAATCGCTTTACTTGAAGCATATAATATTCTTTGCAAGTAATCTAATTCTGAACTATATTGTATCTCTATGAGTATTATCTCTTCTTTTTGATTTTTTACTTTTATATCAAGTCTATTAAATTTATCATCTTTTTGTTCTTGATT
>JAYEPD010000104.1:0-2147 GCA_034723675.1 Campylobacterota bacterium | reverse complement strand
AGTATTGGTAAAACTATGGACTTAATTGACAATGTTACAACAGCAAGTAAAGAGCAACAATCAAGTATAGAGAATATAAATGAAAATATCAATAGTTTAGATAGTAGAACTCAAGAAAATGCTTCTGTAGCGAGTGAATCAAATACAATAGCACAACAAACAAATAGTATGGCACAAGAGATAGTAGAAAAAGCACAAAGACAAGAATTTCTAGGTAAAGATTTATTGACAAGAAGAAAAAAATCAATTGATTTGTCTTATAATAAAGAAGAAAAAAGAAAAATTGAAATATTATTGAAAAAGTAAAATAATGACAAATGGAGTGATTTTTAGAGGTTACCTTTAGTAAAATTTTGGTAGAGTTACGAAATATTATACAAAAGGTAAAATCCAATGTTAACATTTAGTAAAATGCTTTTAAAACTACAAGAATTTTGGGCAGATAATGGGTGCAATATTGTACAACCATACGACATACCAGCAGGTGCTGGTACATTTCATCCAGCGACTCTTTTAAGAAGTCTTGATAGTAAACCATGGAGTGTAGCTTATGTAGCACCTAGTAGAAGACCAACAGATGGAAGATATGGTGAAAATCCAAATCGTCTTGGGTCTTATTATCAATTTCAAGCACTTATCAAACCAAGTCCTGATAATATTCAAGATCTATATTTACAATCTTTAGAGTATTTAGGTCTTGATCTATCAAAACACGATATTAGATTTGTTGAAGACAACTGGGAATCTCCAACTTTAGGTGCATGGGGACTTGGTTGGGAAGTTTGGCTTGATGGTATGGAAGTGACTCAGTTTACATATTTTCAACAAGTGGGAGGTATATCTTGTGATCCTGTTGCTGTTGAGATAACATATGGAACAGAGAGACTTGCTATGTATTTGCAAGGTGTTGATAACATCTTTGATATTGTTTGGAATAAAAATGAATATGGTGTAACAACATACAAAGATATACATCTTGAATCAGAAGTTCAATTTAGTAAATATAACTTTGAAGTTGCAAATACTCAAATGCTTTTTAAACATTTTGATGATGCATTTGATGAGTGTAAAGTATGTTTAGAAAACAACTTACCACTCCCTGCTTATGATCAATGTATGATGGCAAGTCATGCTTTTAATACACTAGATGCTAGAAAAGCTATCAGTGTTACAAGTAGACAAAACTATATTTTAAAAGTTCGTGAACTATCTATGGCTTGTGCTATTATGTATAAAGAACAAGAGCCTGAACGATTACAAAGGTTAGGATAGTAAAGATAGTATGAAGATAAAAGATATATATCAATTTTTAGATAAACTATCTCCTTTTGAACTACAAGAGAGATGGGATAACAGTGGTTTGATAGTTGGAAATATGGATGATGAATTTGAAGATATTTATATATCTTTAGATTTAGATTTGGATTTAGTTTCCAAAATTAAAAATAATAGTTTAATCATAACTCATCACCCTTTAATATTTTCACCATTAAAAACAATCAATGATGATAGTTATAGTACAAAAATATTAAAACAACTTATAAAAAAAGATATAAAACTAATATCTATGCATACAAATATTGATAAAACACATCTAAACAGTTATGTAGGCAATGAGATAATAGGATTAGATTTTAATAAAACTGGTGATTTTGTTTTAACAGCAGATATTGATATGAGCTTTGATGATTTACAACTACTTATAAAAGAGAAACTGAATATAGATACTTTAAAAATAGTAGATTGTAAAAAAGATATAAAAACTGTAGCATTAACAACAGGTTCAGGTATGAGTTTGTTGCCTTTTATAAAAGCTGATTGTTTTTTAACAGGTGATATAAAATACCATGATGCAAATGAAGCAATTGCAAGAGGTATAAGTCTTATAGATATAGGTCACTATGAGAGTGAAATATTTTTTGTAAATCTGTTAGATAACTTACTTAAAGAGTATTTGAACTCTAAAGGAAAAAAAGCTATAATAGTTGATATAAACAATCCATTTCAATACAAATAAAAGATATAAAAAGAGGAAAGACATTGAATAAACACTTAAAAGAATTAGTAAAGTTATCAACATTTGATAAAGATATAGTTGGATTTGATCCACAAATCCAAAATGAACAAGATAAACTAAAAGTATACAC
>JAYEPD010000103.1:0-10847 GCA_034723675.1 Campylobacterota bacterium | reverse complement strand
ATAAGCTGAGTTTTGTTGAAAACAATAATTTATCTAGTTGACAATTTACATAGTCAATCTTGCGAAGAGCCAAAATGTGAAGTTTATACCATCTCTTCTTGCTGCAGGTTGGGTTTACATAACTGTTGAGATTTCTCAAAACATTGGTAGGCTCTTACCCTACCGTTTCACCTTTTCCTTTATCTCTATCCAAGAGTAAAGGTAGTTTACTTTCTGTTGCACTATCCCTTAGGTTTCCCTAGCCATCAGTTAGATGGAACCATACTTCACAGCAGCCCAGACTTTCCTCTTGCTCATATTGAGTCAAGCTATTGTTTGTTGTACCTATTTTGGTGATTGTATCTAAATTTGTTTTATTTTTTGATTATGTCAAATCCAGAAGGTATGATAAATTTAAATTGCTTATCATTTATGATTTTGTTTATTAAGATATTTGTAAATGAGATAGTTACATTGTTTTCTAACTCATCTTTATATTCTATTTTTGTAAGTTTATTCTCTTTGATTGTTAAAAAATATTCTTTATTAAAAAGTTCAGATTTGTATAGGTTGTTTTTTATTTTCTTTGCTTCGTTTAATAACTGAATGATATTTAGTTCATTTTCAAGTTTTGTTACTATTGCTTGTTCTAATTCTGGTTCTATTATAGTTACATTTTGTTTTAATATATATACATATTTTTCAATAGGATCTTTGTATAACCATAACATAGAGTTTGGTCGTTTTATCTTAATAGTACCTTTATATACTACTTCATTACCTGAGTTATTTACAATTGATTGTTTAAATATAGCTTGAAAAGAGTTTGTGTTTTTAAAACTATTTGCAAGGGTTATATTACTTGATATTAATATTAAAAATATTAAAAGTCTGAAAAATTTCAATTTAAGATTCCTTTTGTATAATTATTAAAATGATAACATTATTTATGTTAAGGGTGTCCTTAATCATTATATATTTATAGGAATTTTAAATGAAATACAAAAAAACAATTTTGATAGTTGATGATGATTCAGTAGTTTTAAATATGCTTGAGGATAAGTTAAGATATAAAATGAAAAATATAAATATTTTAAAAGCTTCAACATATAAAGATGGTGTTAAACATATATTGTCAAAAGATGAGCATATAGATATAGCAATACTTGATCTAAATTTACCAGAAGTAGAAAATGGTGCACTTGTGGAGTTTGCAGCAAAAAAAGATATACCAACAGTTGCGTTAACAGCTCTTATGGATGAAGAATTAAAAAAGACACTATTGTCATACAATATTTTAGATTATATAATAAAAGATTCAAATAAAAGTATAGATTATGCTGTAAATAGTGTATATAGAGTTTTGAAAAATTATGAAACAAATATTTTAGTTGTAGATGACTCACCTGTACAGGTGGCGATTGCAGTAAAAATGTTGGAAAAGATGAAATTCAATATCTTTACTGCTTCAAATGGGATAGAAGCCTATGGTATATTACAAAATAGTGATAAAAAGTTTTCACTTATATTAACAGACTTTAATATGCCAAAGATGGATGGTATGGATTTGACATTAAAGGTGCGAGAAGAGTATGGTAAAGATGAATTAGGTGTTATAGTTTTAAGTGCCAATGATACCCCTGAAATATCTTCGCAATTTATTAGTATAGGTGCAAATGATTTTATAAATAAACCTTATTCTGAGATAGAGGTTGTAACTAGAATTAATTCAAATATAGAGTTATTAGAGTTATTTGAACAAACCAAAGATATGGCAAATAAAGATTTTATGACAGGTGCTTACAACAGAAGATTTTTCTTTGATAGTGGTGAAGCTATATTTGAGAAGGCAAAAAGATCTAAAAAAGATCTAACTGTTGCTATGTTTGATATAGATAAATTTAAAAATATAAACGATACTTATGGTCACGATGTTGGTGATGTAGCTATCATAGAGGTTGCAAATGTATTAAATGATAACTTAAGAGATAGTGATCTTATGGCTAGATTTGGTGGTGAGGAGTTTTGTGTTTTATTGGAAAATATATCACTTGAAGATGTAGAAAAACTTTTTGAAAAGATAAGAAAAGCTTTTGAAAAAAACATTATAAAAATAGATGATTTAGAGATAAAATTTACTACATCTATTGGTATTTGTTATGGATTAGAAGATAGTCTTGAAGATATGATAAAAAAATCAGATGATGGACTATATTATTGTAAAAATAACGGTAGAAACCAAATAGCTATAAATAAATAAGTTTTAATACTATAGTTTGAAAAATATAATAAATAGTAACTATATAAATGAAAAAGATAAGTATTTAGTCGAAAAATTTATAAAAGATGATACTACCAAAAAATATATATTGGGTATCAATAAACTTACAAAAAGTGTTTTAAAACATATAGAAGTAGATGGTATAATTGATGATTTTACTAGAGTTCAAAATTCAAAAAAGAGAGATATTCTTAAAATTGAAGATGTACCTAAAAACTCTATAATACTTTGGACAGCAGAGGGTAGTCCCCTTGAGGTTAAAAATTATCTTGATAAAAATGGATATACCAATATAAGTTATCTTAGTTTTTATAGGTATTCAAGTTTTGATTTAAAAGATCCCTCTTTTATAGTAGATTTCGAAGAAGATTTTAAAAATAATATTAAAGAATACAGTAAAACTTACAATCTACTTGAAGATAAAAAATCTAAAGATATATTTACTAAAGTGATAAATTTTAAAATAAGTTTCGATTATGGTTTTATGAAAGGTTTTAAAAATGACTTTGAAGGTCAATACTTTGATACAGATATAGTACCAAATATAAATAATATAAAATTTTTAGATGGTGGTGGCTATGTTGGTGACACTTTACCAAATATAATTAAAAACTTTCCAGATTTCGAAAAAATATATCTAATAGAACCAAATAATCTACATATCAATATAGCAAAAAGAGATTTTGGGGATGTTGAAAATATCGAATTTATTGAGTGTGGCTTATCAAATAAAAAAACTCAAATAGATATCAAAAGTTCACAACACAATTGTAATCATAACTATCAAGCAAATAAAACAGATACTATAGATAATATATTAGATGGTAAAAGTATAGATTTTATAAAACTTGATATAGAGGGTTCAGAACAAGAAGCTCTTGATGGTGCCATAAAAACTATACAAAAATACAAACCAATACTTGCGATTTGTATATATCACAAAGCAGAAGATTGGTACAAAATACCTCAAAAAGTATTAGATATAAATAGTGAATATAAAATATATTTAAGACACTATATGGAAGGTATCTTTGAAACAGTAATCTATTTTATACCAAATGATAAATTTCAGTAAATTTTGGATAAAATGCATCTAATTATACTATAAATTAAGGAATAAATTAAATGTTAAATATCTTTTCAAAAATATTTGGAACAAAAAATGATAAAGAGGTTAAGAAATATTCAAAAAAAATTGCACAAATAAATGCAATAGAGGAAAAACTTCAAACACTTAACGATGATGAATTAAAAGAGAGATTCAATCAGCTTAAAAAAGAGATACAAGAGAATAAACAAACGCTAGATGAAGCTATGAGTGAAAGTTTTGCAATCACTAGAGAAGCTAGTAAAAGAGTTCTTGGTATGAGACATTATGATGTTCAGCTTATTGGTGGTATGGTACTTCATGATGGAAGAATTGCTGAGATGAAAACAGGTGAGGGGAAAACACTTGTAGGAACTTTAGCAGTTATTTTAAATGCTATGAGTGGTGATGGTGTACATGTTGTAACTGTAAATGATTATTTGGCTTCAAGAGATGCAAAAGAGTTAGAGCCATTGTATAACTTTCTTGGATTTAGTGTTGGTGCTATTACTGGTGACTTACATGGAGATGGTGAGAGAAAAGCAGCTTATGATAGTGATATAGTGTATGGAACTAACAATGAGTTTGGATTTGATTTTTTAAGAGATAATATGCACTACTCTTTAGAGGAAAAAGTTCAAAGAACACACAACTTTGTAATAGTTGATGAGGTAGATTCTATCTTAATTGATGAAGCTAGAACACCTTTGATTATATCTGGACCGACAAAAAGAAAAGGTGCAGATTATCTTAAAGCTAACAACATAGCTAATCAACTTGAAAAAGGTGAAAAAACTGAAGCTAAAAATGCAAGTGAATCAGATGTCGTTACTGGGGATTATATAGTTGATGAAAAAAATAAAGTTGTACTTTTAACAGAAAAAGGTGTTGAAAATGCAGAAAAATTATTTGAAGTTGATAATCTTTACTCTTTAGAAAATGCATCACTTTCCCATCATCTTGATCAAGCTTTAAAAGCTAATAGTATTTTTGAAAAAGATGTTGATTATGTTGTTCAAAACAATGAAGTTGTGATTGTTGATGAGTTTACAGGAAGACTTAGTGAAGGTAGAAGATTTTCAGATGGTTTGCATCAAGCATTGGAAGCAAAAGAGGGTGTTGCTATTCAAGAGGAGTCTCAAACTTTAGCTGATATTACTTTTCAAAACTATTTTAGAATGTACAACAAATTAGCTGGTATGACAGGAACAGCTCAAACAGAAGCAACTGAATTTGCAGAGATTTATAATCTTGATGTTGTAAGTATCCCAACAAATGTTCAAATTCAAAGAGATGATAAAAATGATTTGATTTATAAAACAGAAAGAGAGAAGTTTGTAGCAGTTTGCAATAGAATAAAGCAGATCAATAAAACAGGACAACCAATACTTGTAGGAACTGCTTCGATTGAAAAGTCAGAACACCTACATAAACTTTTAAAAGATGCTAAGGTTCCACATACAGTTTTAAATGCAAAACAGCATGAAAAAGAGGGGAAAATAGTAGAAGATGCTGGACTTAAGGGTGCAGTAACAATTGCTACAAATATGGCTGGTAGGGGAGTTGATATTAAACTGCCAAAAGAGTGTTTAGATCTTGGTGGTTTAGCTATTATAGGAACTGAACGACATGAAAGTAGAAGAATTGACAATCAGTTAAGAGGACGAGCAGGACGACAAGGGGATGTTGGAGAGTCTCAATTTTATCTTTCACTTGAGGATAACCTTTTAAGAATATTTGGATCAGATAAGATAGCTGGTGTTATGAATAGACTTGGTCTTGAAGAGGGTGAACATATAGAATCAGGTATGGTAACAAGAGCAGTTGAAAACGCTCAGAAAAAAGTTGAAACTATGCACTTTGAGTCAAGAAAACATCTTTTAGAGTATGATGATGTTGCAAATGAACAAAGAAAAGTGATATATAACTTTAGAAATGATCTGTTAAATGAAAACTATGAGATAGATTCTAAAATAGATGAAAATATAGCAGAGTTTGCAGCAGTTATTTTAGAAAATGCAAAAGAGTTAAGTCAAAGTGTTATAGTTGAAGATTTAAACTTTGAAAATATTGTATTAAAAGTAAAAGAAGATTTAAATATAGATATATCTGTAGATGAGATAAAATCAGATGATTTTGATGAGATAGAGAGTAAACTTACAGCAGTGTTAAAATCAACTTATGAAGATAAAATGAGTATGCCATCACCTGAGCAAAGAAGTGAGATTGAAAGAATTTTATACCTTCAGGTTTTAGATAATGCTTATAGGGAACATCTGTACTCTATGGATACTCTTAAAACAGGTATAGGTCTTAGAGGTTATAACCAAAAAGATCCACTTGTAGAGTATAAAAAAGAATCATATAATATGTTTATAGAGCTAATCGCTTCAATAAAATTTGAGATAGTAAGAATTCTATTTACAGTACAATTAAGAGATGAATCAGCAGAACAAGCAGAACTTGAAGCACTAGATAAGTTAAAACAAAATATGGAAGCAGAAGTTGAAGATTTAACTCTAGGTAGAGAGGTGCCTGTAGCTACACAAGTTATTGAGAAGAAAATCCCTAGAAATTCTCCATGTCCATGTGGTAGTGGTAAAAAGTACAAACAATGTTGTGGGCAAAGTGGTCCAAAAAAAGGACTTTTAGCACAAAATTAGGTATTGTAATTGAACACAAAATTAATAAACTTTATAATAAAAAAATATCTTAAGTTTGATAAAAAAAATCCATTTATATCTATAAGTGCAATATTGGCATTTGTAGGTGTCTCTGTTGGTGTGATGGTCCTTATTGTTGCAATGGCTATTATGAATGGAACAGCAAAAGAGTTTGAAGATAAACTTTTTACTATGAACTACCCTTTAAGTATCTATCCAAAAATATCTGGTGGTGTAGATGAGGATCTACTTAACAATCTTCAAGAAAAATTTCCTAAGTTAAAGTTTTCCCCATATCTAACATCTCAAGTTATGATTCAAAGTGATGAGTCAATGTCTGGTGGTGTTATATTTGGTGTTGATAAAGATAAAGAATCAGCTATAAATAAAATATACGCTGAAGCTACAAAAGATATAGATAAGTTTGATAAATATGACTTGATTTTAGGTCAAGGTCTAAAAGATGAATTGTATCTTTACTCTAATCAAAAAGTTACTTTATATTTTACAACTATAAGTCCAAGTGGTTTTTCAATGATGCCAAAAATGAAAAGATTTGTTTACAATGGTGACTTTAAATCTGGACTTACAGCTTATGATAAAGCTTATATATATACCTCAATTGATGCTTTACGAACTATACTTAAAAAAAGTGATAAATATTTTGATGGAATTCATATATATAGTGATGAACCATTTAAAGATATAAAACTTATAGAAAAAGAACTACCAAGTTTTGGTGTAGGTGTTGTAGGTTGGTGGCAACAAAATGGTAATTTTTTTGCAGCGATGGAGATGGAAAAAAAAGCTTTATTTATAGTTTTGATGTTGATAATACTAATAGCATCTTTAAATATAATAAGTTCACTTTTAATGACAGTTATGAGTAGAAGAAAAGAGATAGCTTTACTTTTATCTTTGGGGGCAACTACACAAGAGGTAAAACATATATTTTTACGGTTAGGAATTATAATTGGTTTTAGTGGTATAGTATTGGGGATTGGTTTAGGTTTTGGTGGTATGTATATTTTAGAGAATTTCGATATTATATCTTTACCTGCAGATGTGTATGGAACTAGTAAGTTACCACTTTTATTAGATACTGTAGATTTTATATCTATAGTAGTGGGTAGTATGTTTATTGTATTGATATCTTCATATTATCCAGCTTTTAAAGCAACACAAATTGATGTATTGGATGTATTAAGAAATGAATAAAATATTTTTATTAGTGATTATGATTGGGAGTTTATTGATGGCAGATTTTAAAACTATATCAACAAAGCAGATGCAAGATGCGATAAAGAATGGTATAACGGTTATAGATATAAGAAGAGATGATGAGTGGAGTAGGTATGGTGTTATACCATCAAGTTATAAGTTGACATTTTTTGATGGAAAAGGAGATCATAACATTCCAAGATGGATGGAAGAGTTTACAAAAATAGTTACAGATAAAAATCAACCTTTCATATTGGTATGTGCTCATGCAAACAGAACTAAAGTAGTTGGGGAGTTTTTGGGTAGACAGCTAGGTTATAAAGATGTACAAGAGTTAGACGGTGGTATAAACTATGGTTGGATAGACAAAGGTTTACAAACTGTAAAATAGTTAATAGTTTAAAATAAATATAACCAAATAATTAAACACAATAAAAAAATTTATTAGCGGTAGCCATTTAATATCCTCTGAATTTCTCCATTTTGTTTCATAGTATTAAGAGCTTGAGAAAATTTAGAAGCTATACAGTTTTCATCAAGTATGTATGGTAAATTTTTGATGCTTAGTTTTTGATCTGGATTATAGTTTGGATTTTTTTTCTCTTTGTAGTATTTGGACTTTTTAGAGAAAATAAGATGCTCTGTTTTTTGTTTATTTTTTATCTCTAATAATTTAACTTTGTCAACTTTGTGATCTTTGAAAAATTTTTTACCCCTATATTACTGTAGGCATATATATCTCCCATTTTATTTTGAAGAATCTTCACTGCTCTTTGGATATCAAGCTCAGGTATCTGACGCATTGTATTATTTTTTATATCTATCCCAGCTCTATTATAAAATGTATATGTACTTCCAAGATTATTGAGTAGTTCATACCCTTTAATATCTTTAATATTATTTATCTCAAGATCATCTCTATATATAACAGCAAAACCATCTCTTTTTAGTTGGCTATTAATAAAATAACCAATTTTTTCCCTACTTTTTTTAAAGCTAGCTGCAGGATAAAAATCAACATCACCCTCTTCTAACATTTTATAAGCTCTTTTTTTTGGATACCTTTGCACCTCTAATTTTAATCCTATCTTTTTAGCAGCTTCTTTATATACCGACTCCCAAATCCCTTGATTTGAGGGTTGCTTTTTAATATATGGCTCTTTTGCAGTTGTTCTATACACCATAGTAAGTGTATCGTTACAAAAAGCAAAATTTGTAAATAGTAGCCCAAATACGATTATAATTAATATTTGTTTCATTTTTATTCTCCCAATAGTTTTATTGAAGGTTTGCCTATATAATACCCTTGAGCATAATCAATACCAATATCTTTTACAACTTTATAAATATCTTTATCACTTACATACTCTGCAATTGTCTCTATACCTAGTTTATTACTAAATTGAACTATTGTTTCCACAATAATTCTTGAATTTTTATCTGTAACTATATTTTTTATCAAAGATCCATCAATCTTTAAATAATCAATTCCTAAATGGATAATATTTTCAAAATTTGAATATCCACTACCAAAATCATCAATAGCTATCTTTGCACCATATTTTTTTACATCACCAATAAAACATTCTATCTCATCAAAATTTTCTATACCATCTTGTTCTGTGATCTCAAAAACAATATTTTTCATACTATTTGTATCGGTTTTTAATTGGTCTAAAAATTTCAATAATTTTTTATCTAAAATATCTTTTGTGGAAAGATTTATTGTAAAAGATAAATCATCATTATTTTTAGAATACTTTATAACTTTTTTGATCATTTTTAATGATAATTCCTTATATAAACCTGCTTTATGTGCTATGTCTAAAAAGGAATCAGGATAATAAATATTATCTTTATTGTCTTGTATTCTCATCAAACTTTCATATTTCATTATACTATTTTCTTTAATATTTTGTATTGGTTGATAGTGAGGTAGAATTAAATTTTTATTTATAGCTTTTCTTACAAGTTTAGTAACATAAAAATTTTTTTCAAACTCTGATATAAGAGGATTGGTTTTTGTATAAATAATACTATTTTCATTTTCTTGTTTTGAATATTTTAGTGCAATTGTAGCAGCTACAATTGGATCAGTATCTTCACAATTAGTGATACCTGCACTTAATGAGATATTTACAATCTCTTTGTCTATTATTAAATCTTTTTTTTCAATATGATTAATAAAACTTATAATGCTATATTCAAATTCATTTATAGCTCTATTTTTTAAATCTAGTATAGCAAATTCATCACCATTAAATCTATATATTTTATAGGAAGTATTATTGAAAAATTCCAATAAATTTGTTGCTATTTTTTGTATGATAATATCTCCTGCTTTGATACCTAAAAAGTTATTAAAATCTTTAAATTTATTGATATCGACTAAAGCAAAATTAAAACTAACATTTTCTTCTAAATCATTTAAAAGTTTTTGTCTTGAATACAAACCTGTTAAACTATCATAGTTAGCTTGTTTATTTAGCTTTTTTAATAAATTTGTTATATGTGAATAAAAATAGTTATTTAATTTACCTATCTCATTATCTTCAGCATATTTTGGTTTTATGTTGTCCAAGGAGTCTTCTGTTAATTCACCCATATCTTTAAGTAAATTATCAATAGGTTTAATGATACTATTGTTGATATGTTTGCTAAGAATAAAGAATAATAAACATAGAACAATAAGTGTATAGAATATTTGCTCATAAATACTTTTGTATGTAAGATTACGAATATCTATTTTAACCTTATCAAGACTGTTTATAGCTGAATTTTTATTTTTATTAAAACTTTCTTCAATTATTTTTGTTGAATAGTATGCTTCCATTTTACCTATTGATTGATTGTTATAAGTTATTGATACAGTATGTTTTTTACAATTTAGGTAATTCTTCTTTTTATTAGTTTGAACTATAGTTTCATTGTTAATATCACTTATTATTTTTATAGAACACCACTCTTTAAGTTTTAAATAATAATTAATTTTGTGTGACAATTCAGTTTCATCTAAATTATATAGGTCGTAGCTTATTAACTTTGATAAAGTTATCAGATCAAATTTTAAGTGATTTTCAAAACGATCTATACTTTTATGATAGTTAGTTTCATAAGTTTTTTTTATAGATTTAGATATCTTTTCATCGATAGAATTTCCTAAGTTTATAGCATTAAATATTTGTAATGACATTAATAAACTTATCAATATAGTAACAATAAAGAGCGCGATAAAAATTAATTTAAATTTTATAGAGTTTCTTTTTAACATATATTACCTATTTTCGAATTTATAACATTTTTACTGAAATACAAAATGTAAATATTATTTAGGTTAATTATAATAAATATTAGTTACATCATGGTTACATAAAAAATTTATATTGTTAAGGGTAATCATTGGTTTTATGTGGTAAGTACTACCAAATAATTAAACACAATAAAAGAGGCTATAGCTTGATGATACTACAAAGAAGTGATTTGAAACCTTACTACTGTAAGGTTAAAATCAATGATGTAGTAGGATTATTAAGATATAGTCTTATAAGTATTGTATTACTTCGTTAGTCAATTTCATCGTATAATATACGATTTTATTTTCCTGCCTTGTACTACA
>JAYEPD010000102.1:688-10964 GCA_034723675.1 Campylobacterota bacterium | reverse complement strand
GTAATATAACTTATCTATCCCAGATAAAGTATCGTTTTGTTTATAAATAGAGTTTATAAGTTCAGTTTTCATTTGCGAAAGTATAACATAGATAGCTTAATTGTCAGTTCAATCTATTGGGTTGAACTTTGAGTTTAACCAAATAATAAGTAATAAAAGCATAATATAAATATAAAATTTTATTAGGTTATTAATATGATAAATATGTCAAAAGTGATAGAGGGACTTTATTTTGTTGAGATACCTGAAGTAAACCTATATATTCAATGTGGTTCACCAACAGAGAGTGTTAAGCATCTTGCAAAAAAACGATTTATAAAACAAACTTCAAAAAATGGTACAACATTTGAAACAGGTCCAAATGCAATACTATTATCTGATGTGATGATTCAAAATGGTGAGTTCTCTAACATCTCAGAGTTTTCAGTTCTTCAAATGCTTTATAAACAAGGATTAATCATCCCAAATCACCCAAACAATACAGGGATGAAGCCATTGTTATTAGGAGATGAAGCACAAGTTGTTTCACAAATGGAGTATATATATAGAGGCAATTATGGATTGATTTCACAAGAGGAGATAGAGGCTTGTGGAGTAGATGAGAGAGAGGCACAAGAGCTGTTTAATATGAAGTTAAAGTTCGCTTTTGGAAAACTACAACCCCTTTCAAATATTTTAGATAGCCTTTTTATAAGCTCATCAAAGGTTGAGATTAGAGATGGGGTATTTATCAAAAGAAATTCGATTAATAACTTTGAAATAAGCTATAAAGAGGAGTCTGTTCATATTGATCTAAACCTTAAAGAAGATCATATCTATATATCCCCTTATATACTTCCTGAGTATAGATTAAAAAAAGAGTATTTTTCTATCATACAGTCAGGGCAAGGTGATGGTTGGGATACCACTAGACCAAGTATGAACTCTGTGATTTGTTTTCGTGGAAAATATTATTTAGTTGATGTTGTACCAAATATAAACTATATATTAGATGCTTTGAGTATCTCAATAAATGAGATAGAGGGTGTTTTTTTGACCCATTGTCATGACGATCATATAGGGGGAATTACTACTCTTATAAGAAGTGATAAAAAGATAAAAATATTTGGAGCGAAAATTGTTACAAGCTCTATGATTAAAAAACTATCTGCACTTTTATTGCTTGATGCTTCAGAGTTTAGAAATTTATTAGATATACGAGACCTTGAGATTGACAAATGGAATGATATAGAAGGTTTAGAGGTTCAGCCTATAATATCTCCACACCCTGTAGAAACGACTATATTTATATTTAGAGCTTTTTTTAAAGATAGGTATTATACTTATGGGCATTATTCAGATATTTTGGATTCTAAACTTTTAGAAGATATGATAATTGAAGATAGTAATAAACCAGGGGTGACAAGAGAGTTTTATGATAAAACATTAGAAGTTTATTCAAAAACATTAGATATCAAAAAAGTAGATATAGGTGCTGGTATGATTCATGGTCATCATCATGACTTTTATAATGACAAAAGTGGTAAACTTATCTTAGGACACAATGATCACGAACTCTCAAAAGATCAGTTAAAAGTGGGAACAAGCTCTTTATTTGGATTACAAGATGTACTTATACCTTCTAAGCAAAATTATGATTATAAATCAGTTATAAAATATCTAAATATTAATTTTGGTAAAACTTCAACTGCTGGTCTTGAGATATTTTTAAATTTAGAGATAAAGTTATTTAATCCAAAAGAGTTATTTTACAAAAGTAATCAAAAAATCGAAAATCTTTATCTTATAATAGAGGGATTGGTAGAGAAAACAAGTTATAGAAGTAACAACACAGTAATATTAGAACCAGGGGTTATAATAGGGGAAAAAGCTGCTTTAAATGATATAAATATAAATGCAACATATATGACAAGAAACTATGTCAAGGCTTTAGAGATACCTGTTGAAAGTTTTAAGTATTTTGTGAAAAAATATAACTTTGATAAATATTATAGTAGTAAATTTGAGATAGGAAATAATTTCTTAAATAATAAATTATTTTGTGAAAATATATCTTACACAACGATAAGTAACTTAATTGAAAATATGATGATTTTAAAAGTCAATAACAATGATTTTAAATATAATGAAAACTTTGTTTATATAGTTATTAAGGGTGCTGTAGATATCACCATAAATGATATTATATTAGATAGAGTAGTAGAGGGTTCTTATTTTGGAGGATTTAAAGGAGTACTTAATGTACCTTCTATTTTTAAGTATGTTCCAAAAGAGGATTGTATTTTGTATTCTCTACCTAGCTCTTTTTTAAAAAATATACCTATAGTATTTTGGAAAATACTTGAGTGCCATAGAATATTACAAAAAAGTCTTATAAATTTTAGTATTTATAATAGTAATCAAAGTACTTTTTTATGGAATAAAGCATACGGTATAAATATAGAAGAGATGGATAAAGAACATCAAAAGCAGCTTGAATATTTAGATAATATAAATATGTATATTGTAAATGACGAATCGATTGAAAAACTATGCAATAAACTTGATGAGCTTTATGATTATTCACAAAAACATTTTGAAAATGAAGAGGTGTTGATGAAGAAGCATAGTTTTGAAGGTTTTATTGAGCATCAAAATATACATAAAGAGTTATTGGTAAAAATGTTAGTTTTTAAAGATGAACTTATAAAAGGGACATTGGATAAGAATTTTATTGCTGTTATTTTAAAAGAGTGGCTATTGCAACATATCTTAGAAGAAGATATTAAGTATAGTAGATTTTTAAATTCTAAAGGGGTATACTAATGAAAGATTTTCAAGAGATGACAAATGAAGTAAAACAATTAATAGATATAGGTCAATCTTTAACATCAGAAAAAAACTTTGATATATTAATGGAAAAGATTTTATTAGGGGCAAAAAAACTCTCACACGCAGATGGTGGAACTTTATACTTAACAACAGAAGATGAAAAGTACTTAAGATTTGAAGTTGTACAAACAGACTCATTAAAAATAAAAATGGGTGGTACTCAAGATAAAATAACATGGCCGAAACTTCAATTGTACCTCGAAAGAGATAAAGAAAATGATAAAATGGTTGCAGCTTTATGTGCTTTGAGAGGAAAGTTGATAAATATCCCTGATGTTTATGAAGCAAAAGGATTTGATTTTGAAGGGACTAAAAAGTTTGATCAATCAACAGGTTATCTGACAAAATCAATGCTTGTGGTTCCTATGAAAGATCATGAAGAGAATGTGATAGGGGTATTGCAACTTTTAAATAAACAAGATACTAATGGGGAAGTTGTAACTTTTACAAAACAGGATGAGAAGTTGATTTCCTCTATGGGGTCACAAGCTGCTATTTTTGTAAGTAACAATAATCTTATAAGGGGATTGGAAAATCTTTTGGACTCATTTATCAAGTCAATCGCAACAGCAATTGGGGAAAAGTCACCTTATACAGGTGGACATATCAATAGGGTTGCAGAGATTGCTGAAAAGATGATAAGAACCATAGACCAAGATAAAACTATATATAAAGATATATCATTTAATGAAAATGAGATAAATCAGATGTCAAAAGCAGCATGGTTACATGATATAGGGAAGATTACAACACCTGAGTATATAGTAGATAAAGGGAAAAAATTAGAAACTATATATGATCGTTTTGAAGCAATAGAGATAAGATTTGAGTTATTTAAAAAAGAACTTGAGATAGAGTATCTTAAAAAGAGTACAAAAGATTCACAAGAGCAATTTAAGTTACGAATAGAGCAACTTGAACAAGACTTAGAGTTTATAAAAGAGTGTAATAGCGGTGGTGAGTTTATGTCAGATGATAAAATTCAAAGAATTAATGATATAGCTAATCATACGGTAACCATAAACAAAAAAGTGAGACAACTTTTAAGTGAAGATGAGGTACGCAATCTTTCGATTAGAAAAGGTACACTAACAGATGAAGAGAGAGAGGTTATTAATAATCATGTAACTGTATCTTATAAGATGCTAAAGTCTTTACCATTTCCAAAGAAGATGTCAAGGATAGCTATAATCGCAGGTTCTCATCACAAGCAAGTAATAGGTGGGGGATATGCAGCACCTGAGATTTTAGATCTACCTATGACTATTGAAGATAAGATACTAGCAGTTGCAGATGTATTTGAAGCTCTTACATCAAATGATAGACCATATAAAAAAGCAAACTCTTTAAATACCTCTTTAAAAATACTCTCATTTATGGTAAAAGATGGTCACTTAGATAAAGATTTAGTTAAGTTTTTTGTACAAAATAATCTACACTTAGAATATGCCCAAAAATATCTTACAAAAGAGCAAATGGATGAGATAACTATAGATTTTGAAAATCTGTAATAGAAAAAGAGTAAAAGTTGAATATCTATAAAAACAAAAAAAAATTAAAAATGTTTTTGATTTATCTAATGGCTACAATTATAACATTTGTGGCTGCTGTTGGTGTAAATGTATATCTACATAACTTTGTGGAGACTTTTGATTATAAGATAAGAGATTATATGTTTGTAGTAAGGGGTGAAAAACCACATGATGACAATGTCATTATCATAGATATTGATGAAAAATCTATCAATGAACTAGGTCAGTGGCCATGGTCTAGAAATAAAGTATCAAAAATATTAGAAAATTTAACCTTATCGAATATTGGTGTTATTGGGATGGATATTGTTTTTGCTGAAGAGGATAGAAGCTCCCCTGCAAAAGTATTTAAGGAACAAAATATATCTACTGTTGGGGTGCCTGATTATGATGAAGAGTTTAATTTTATGGTTCAAAATACACCTACAATTTTAGGGTATCAGTTTGAGTTAACACAGAAAAATTTTTTACATCAAGATTCTATAGATATACCAGCTATTATCATAGAACGAGGAAAAGAAGAGGGGGAAGAGTTACTTATAGTTGCAAAAGGTAATGTTCTAAATCACAAAAAACTACAAGATAGTGGATACTCAAGTGGCTTTTTCAATAATATCCCTGATAGTAGTGGAGTTATTAGGAGTGTTCCTATGGTTATAAAGTATGATGATCAACTTTATCCATCTTTGGCTCTTGAAGTTATACGAGCTTCTATGGGTATCGATAGACTTTATGTAAACTATAGTAATTTAGGAGTTGAAAATATACAATTAGGAGATTTTATAATCCCTACAGATAGATATGGAAGATTTATAGTAAATTTTAGAGGTCCTAGTCACACTTTTAAATACTACTCAGCTATAGATATATATAAAAACAATTTCAATCCAAAAGACTTTGATGGAAAAGTAGCACTTATAGGTACAACTGCAGCTGGACTCAATGATATGCGAGCGATGCCTTTTGAATCAGTATATCCAGGGGTAGAAGTACATGCGAATATCATAGATAATCTAATTGGACAAGATTTCTTATATATCCCCACTTGGGTTGATGGAATAAATATAATCATTTTACTTGCAATTATATCGTTAACGGTTATACTTATAAGGATATCAAAACCATGGATGAAACCATTTGTTATTTTAATAATGACAATTGTTATTTTGTATGGTTCCTATTATGTGTTGTTTCAACATGGTATTATACTTGGTACATTTTTACCTTTAATAACTGTCGCTTCTACATTTTTATTGGTTATATTTATGGAGTATATTTTTGAGATGAAAAAAGAGCAGGCTATACGAGAGAGATTTTCTAGTAAGGTTTCAAAAGAGGTTATGGAGGCACTTATAGATAGCGATAGTCAAAATTTCACAGATACACAAAGGATAGTTACTGTATTTTTTAGTGATGTAAGAAATTTTACAAATATATCAGAAGTTATGCCAAATGCTCATACTCTTATTCAGTTTTTAAATGAATATATGGATCCAATGACAGAGATTATTATAGAGGAAAAAGGTACTGTTGATAAGTTTATAGGGGACGCTGTTATGGCTTATTGGAATGCACCAGGAGATGTAGAAAATCATGCCGATGCGGCTGTTCGTGCTACGATGAAACAGTTATATAAAGTTATAGAACTCAATAAAGTCTTGAGAAAAGACACAAGATTTAGTGCATTAATAGAGATGTGTGATAGGGATGGGTTAGAGCCTTTGGATATAGGAATAGGTATCAATACAGGTGAAGCAGTTGTAGGTGAGATGGGTTCTAAAAGAAGAAGTGATTATACCATTATAGGGGATCCTGTAAACTTAGGAGCTAGACTTGAATCACTTTGTAAATTTTATGGTTCAAAATGTAATATATCAAACTTTACAAAGTGGCAACTTCAGGAAAACTATATATTTAGATTTTTAGATGTGGTTACAGTTAAAGGGCAGAGTAAACCTATACAAATATGGCAAGTTGTAGACTTTGATGATGAATTTAAAGAAGGTGTTAGTTTATATAATTGTACTAGAGAGAGACTTGATGAGGAGCTATTTACTTATCACAGAGCATTAGACTTGTATCAAAATGGTGATTTTGAAACTGCCTTAAGTATATTTGAAGAGGTAAATGCTTGGGAAGATAAAACAAACGATAAGATATATGATATTTATATAAGTAGATGTGAACACCATATTGAAAATCCAGATGAAGAATTTGATGGTGTTTTTAGGCATACTACTAAAGGTTAATTAAAGGGGTCTATAAAAAAGTTTAGTAATTTTGACAAAAAATTGACAATTTTTTATGTTATCATATGAAAAATATAGTAAAATAAGAGATACTAATATTACATTAAGAGGATTTTAAGGTGATTTTTAAATTTTTATTGATTTACTTATTTTTAAGTAGTCAACTTTTTGGACAATATGTACCAGAAGGTAGAGTAGATAGTTCTAAGTTAAGTGTAGATGTTAAACCTTGTACTAGTTATAGTTGTTTTGTAGAATTAGAAGAAAAAATGAAAGATCAAAAATATAGCGTCGAATATAAAGATGGAAAATACGATATATTTTTAGTAAACATAGAATCAGAAGATGAACTAGAGCAAGTAAAAAAGAAATTTGTAAAGGTATTTCCTAAAATAGAAAATAAAAAACCCAAAGTATTTACAAAACAATATATAGAAAAAATAGAAAAAAAGAAAGAAGAGATAGAAAAAAAGAAAAAAGAAAAAGAGCAGCCGAAAGAACAGAATAGAATAGAGAAAAAAGAGTTATCTTCTGAAGAAAAAAACAAAATAATTATTGAAAAATACACAAAAGCACTTACACACTATAAACAAAAACAATACCAATCATCTTACGATCAATTTAATCAACTCTTTGCCAATAACCTAAACGATGTAAATATAAACTTTTATCTTGGAAGAAGTGCATATGAGCTTAAAAAATACAATGAAGCCGTACTAGCTTTTGACAGGGTGTTGTTTGAAAATCCAGATGCAGCAAGGGTAAATCTAGAGATTGCAAGAGCATATATGAAACTAAATCAATTAAAAGATGCAAAAGTATATTTTGAAAAAACACTAGAAGATCCAAAAGTTCCAAAGCAAATACAAGAGGCGGTGAAAAAATTCTTAATTGTTATTGACAATAATACTCAAAAGCATTTTCTAAATGGAGTTCTTCTTTTAGGGTTCAATTATGATTCAAATGTAAATACAAGCTCTACTCACGATTTTTTTACAGATGACCCTATTTTGGATATATTAGAAAATATGGGAGTTGAAGATCCAACATCTTCAAATAACACAAAAAAAGATGGAACAGCAGCACATCAAGAGGTTGTGATGCTAAATCATAAATATATATATAGTGAAAAAACAAATATTAAAAATGGGCTTATGGCTTTTGCTAAGAATATGTTTGAAGATAAATATAAAAGTAAAAATATAAAGATGTTCTCTTATACTCCATCATTAAGTGTCACTTATGAAAATGGACTTAGTGTTGATTATGCAATCTTTACAGATAGTCTCTATATAGATGAAGAATCAATATTAAAAACATATGGAATTATGCCAAAGGTAAATTTTCCATATTCTAAAAACTTAATCTATACAGGATACCTAAAGTATCAAATAAAAAAGAACCAAAAAAGTACAGATAAAGAAAAAGATAGTACATATACAGAGCTTAATGGTGGTATCAAATATGTTGTAAATAAAAAAGTAACTACTCAAGCTACCATGGTTTTGGGATATGAAAAAAAGGATGATGGTGCAAGAGTTGATGTAGATAAAAATACAAAAAACTTAAAACTAAACACAACATATATGTTTAATAAAAATATATCATTAGCTCCATCTTTTTCATATAAAAATACACAGTATCAAGATAAGGATACACAGTATCAAAAACAGATAAAAAACAATGAATATAAACTAGGACTAGTAAATACATTTATATACAGTCCAAAATGGATATATCAACTAAGTGGTGATCAAACCAAACAAACTTCAAATGTGATGAAAAATGAGTATGAAAAATACACTGTCACTTTTAATATAATAAGGACATTTTGATGAAAAAGATAATTTTAATTTTACTTACAATAAGCACTTTTGCATTTGCAAATGTTGGGAAGATAACTGCCATTAAAGGGGAAGTATATGTTCAAAGAGCAGCGGAACAAAAAACAGCAACAATAGGTTTGATCTTAGAAATTGATGATAAAATCATCACAAAAAAGAAGTCAAAAGCACTTATATTGTTTAATGACAATACCTCTATAACTATTGGTAAAAGTTCAAATATGGATATAAAAAGCTTTGTATATGATCAAAAGGTTGCCTCAAACAATAAAGCAGAATTTGGCTTTGGACAAGGTGTATTTAGAACAATTACAGGGAAAATAGGAAAACTAAACAAAAGTAAATTTAAAATAAAAACATCAACAGCTTCTATTGGTATACGAGGAACTGTATTTGATGTTGTTGTAAATGACAAGGGGGTCCCAGATGTAGGGGTGCTTGATGGTGCAGTAGCTCTATCGTTTACAAAAGATATGCAAAATGAGTTTACAGATCAAGAGATAGTTGTCGGCAAAGGTCAAAGTATTGTTTATGATGACCAAGCACCAGTAGGTGAGAGATTTAAAGTACAAGATAAACCTCTACCGCAAACAGACCAGATGAATCAAGAGTTTGAAACATTATCTAGTGAACAAGAGCAAAATGGTGAAGGACAAAATGAGGATAAGAAAAAAGAAACTACAGAGAAAAAAGAAGGTAAACCAGAGCCTAAGAAAAAAGAAACTACAGAGAAAAAAACAACAGATAATCAAAAAAATGAAGTTGTAAAAAAAGAGGCTGCAAAACAAGAACCAACACCAACTGAAAAACAAAACAATGAAGAAGCTCCTGTAGAAAATAAAGATCAAGGAGAAACACTACCACCTCAAGAGAATCAAAAAACCCAAGTAGTTCAACAACCTGAACAAAAACCTGTACCGATAGAAGATAATATCCAGCCACAAGAACAGCTTCCACCACAAGAGGAAACACCACTTGTAGAAAATGTAGTTGAACTTGACAATCAAGGTGGAGTAGATGATTTTAGTGATGTAAATGTAAGAGGATTGGATACTGAAGTTAGAAACTTTGACACACCTGATATTGTAGAAGTAGAGGATCAAAATGAGGATACAGATACCCCTGAAGAAAATGATCCAGCTTCACCACAAACAGATGAAACAGATACACCAACACCTACAGACGCGCCTGAAGTTACAGATACACCAGATGTTACAGAAACACCTGAAGTTGTGGATATAGCAGATATCCCAGATACAGATACAATAGATGAGGCAGTTCAAAGTGTTGAGGAAGCAACTGAAGTAATACAAGAGACAGTAGCAGAAGATCCAATAGTTGTAGAACCAACTCCAGAAGAACCTGTCATAGAAAATATAAATCATGATCCAACTCTAAGTGTTGCAAATAGTTTATCTACTAATGAAGATACTGCTGGTTCTTTATCTTTTACTACTAACGATATTGACAATGATACTTTAACTACCTCTGCATCTGCAGCTAATGGTACAGTAACAATTGTAAATGGGGAGATTCAATATACCCCAAATGCTAACTTCTTTGGTACTGATACTATCTCTTTAAGTGTTGATGATGGTGCTGGTGGAGTTATTGAACAAACAATATCTATTAATGTTACTGCTGTTAATGATAATCCAACTCTAAGTGTTGCAAATAGTTTATCTACTAATGAAGATACTGCTGGTTCTTTATCTTTTACTACTAACGATATTGACAATGATACTTTAACTACCTCTGCATCTGCAGCTAATGGTACAGT
>JAYEPD010000102.1:0-588 GCA_034723675.1 Campylobacterota bacterium | reverse complement strand
AACAATTGTAAATGGGGAGATTCAATATACCCCAAATGCTAACTTCTTTGGTACTGATACTATCTCTTTAAGTGTTGATGATGGTGCTGGTGGAGTTATAACTGAAAATATCACAGTAACGATAAATTCTATACTAGATGAAGCTGAAGTAGTAAATACTATGCCTAGTTATTCTCAAGATATACAAGCTATCACAAATAAAATCATGAATACAAATAGTGATACATATATGGAATTTGGATATATAGCTACAGATCCCCAAGATATATCTACAGCTACGGATACATATTTTACAGGAGATATAACACCAAGTGAAGTGATAAGTGGATATATTACAAATTCTCAAACAGCTTCATATACAGGAGGTGTATCAGCAATAGTTGATGGTACAGCTTCAACAGGAACAGTAAATTTAGATGTTAACTTTGGAACACAAAATTTCACAGGAAATATTAATGTCCCCGAAGGTGATTGGCAAGCTGCAATAAATAGTGGTACTGTAAATCCATATGGGTTAAGTTCAAACGACATATCAACAAAGATTGAAAGTAATACAGCAATGGGATCGGTTCCTGATATCTCAGGCTC
>JAYEPD010000101.1:0-2193 GCA_034723675.1 Campylobacterota bacterium | reverse complement strand
GTAAAGTAGTAAAAAATATGTCTGAACAAGAGATAAAAAATGCTCTTGATGGTTACTTAAATGGTAAAGGTGGCTCTATGAAAGAGCTTATGATGCAAGAGGTAAATGTAGGTGTTGATACTGATGCTATGGCTGCAGATGTGTATAATGAAGCAAGAACACCAGGATTTGAAGAACCGACAGAGGATTTCGTATTTCAAAAAAGATTCAATGTTAAAACATTGCATAAATTAAAAAACAGTATCAAAAAAATAAAGTCAAAAGAAGATATGCCAAAAATATTCTCTCAAATAAAATCAATAGCATTTTCTAACTATTCATATGATAGTTTATTAAGAGATAAAGTTGATATTGCAAAGTTTAAACCTGATCAATCTTTAAATAAAAAAGAGTTATTAAAAAGGGTAACTAAAATTAAAAAATGTGTAGATAACTCATTTAGTGATGAAGAGATTGTAAAGTGTAGAGTTGAACTTTTAAATCTTGCAGGTAATATTATAAAAAATGAAGAATTAAAAATGAAAAAAATGGCACAAAAAAAACGTACTCCTATATATGCAGGAGAGGGTGCTGTTGATATAAGTGAATATCTAAAATAAATATTTAACAAGAAAGAAAATTAATTCTCCCAAATTATAAAAATAGTGAAAAGACACCTAACCCTATCAAACTGGTACTGGTAGATTATTTCAACATTGGCATTAAACATATATGGATAAATATGCAACTATGATGAAAGAAAAAGTAAATTTAAAGCTAAGACCATTAGCCGAAGAGTTTCCTATCCGTTCCCACGACAATAGAAATTTTATACAGAGTCTATTATCAAAAAAATATGGTATTGATTATGTTGGAGCAGCTTACTTAAGCCATAGAGAGGAAAAATCAAATATTAACGCAAGATATATGAGTATGGAATATGAAGATAGACTTGAGCTATGTGAAACATATTGGGCTATTTTGAGAGAATCTTCTACTGTATGGATTTATGAGACTATCAAAAAAATTTGTAAGGTAGAATCAGATGAATAAGGTAGCACATCTCTCTGCGAACGAGAGAAACGAATTATTTCAAGAAACTGCTACTTTAATGAATACCACTAATGCTATTGTCGAGAAAGACTTTTGGGTAGTATGGACTTTAAATAAACTTTTTTCAGATGATAGATTAAACAAAATTTTAATGTTTAAAGGTGGAACAAGCCTATCAAAGGTTTTTAATCTCATTGGTAGATTTAGTATAAATGATACTTTAATCTTTGTATTTATTATATATTTCAATAATTTCATCAAACGCCTCAATAAAAGGATTTAATTACTCAATAAATCCTGTAAACTTTTTTGTGGTTTTTTACCATCAAGTATAAGTTTTACTTCATTTGCTATTGGAGTGTATATATCATTTTGTTTTGAAAGTTTATATATAGCTTGTGAAGTCATCACCCCTTCAGCAACTTCACCAAGCTCATCAAGTATAACCTCTAATGTTTTTCCAGCTGAAAGTCCTAATCCTACTCTGTAATTACGACTTAGTGTACTACTTGCTGTTAAAAAAAGATCACCTGCTCCACTTAAACCTAAAAAGGTATCCTTTTTAGCATCATAATGGCTACCAAATCTCTCCATCTCAACAAGACCTCTTGATATAAGACTAGCTCTTGCATTTTGACCCAAACCTAGACCTTCACAAATACCACTAGCTATTGCTAATACATTTTTATAAGCACCTGCTATTTCAGCTCCAATTACATCATCACTGTAGTATGTTTTGATAAAGTTAGGAAAAAACTGACTAAATTCATAGTAAAACTCCTCTTCATAACTATTTATAACCAAAGCAGTTGGAAGTCCTTGTATAACTTCACTTGCAAATGAAGGTCCAGAGATAAATCCTAACTTCTCTTTTGGTATAAACTCTTCATATATCTCTTGCAAAAATGCTCCTGTACTAGCCTCTATACCTTTAGCAGCAACAAGTACTTTTTGTCCATTATATTTAAAATTTTCTTCTAACCATACTCTTATATATTGAGAAGGTATAGCTATAACTAAATATTCACATGACATAGCAACATCAAGTGATACAAAGTTTTTTATATCTTTTTTTGTTCTGTTTGTTATAAGACACTCTTGATTTTTACTCAATGCAAAATGTAAAGCTTGACCCCATTTTCCTGCACCTATTACACAAAT
>JAYEPD010000100.1:0-2195 GCA_034723675.1 Campylobacterota bacterium | reverse complement strand
ATGTTAGTCTAATAAAGTCTAATTTTAATATATATATTATAATTTTATAGATATAATTCTCTTGTAACTAACGCTAGTCACTCTGTAAGCAACAAATTTATGTGCGTTTTAGTATATAAATCACTGTGTTTTCAAGGCTAGCTATTTTTTATCTTATCATTTTATAATAAATAATTTTTTCAATATTTTTAAAATCTTTTCTTGAATATTTTTTAAGTAAATTATTTGATTCTCTATTTGTGATACAATCTTTTTTAAATGTTCTAAAAAGTCTTTTAGAGTGGTCATTAATAAAATCACTCATACTATCATATCTATCTAGTTGATTAAGCATATTGAATAAAAACAGATAAATATCCATTGATTTATGATTATTTATATCTGTTCTAAAAGTTTGATATTTACCTAGTCCAGTAACACTTCTAAATGTACGATTAAATATTCTACCACCATGAGCTGTTCTATTTCTAACTTCATTAAGTCGTTGTAAATAATGGTAAAAAATATCAAAATTTTTTCCTAGTCCAAAATGTTCAGAAAGTTTTTTATTTATATGTGTAGTTCCTAGTTTTAAACTCTGTATAAAGGATATTACACTTCCCAAAGTGGCACTTTCAATTAAATATTTAAACGGTGGATAGTTATATGTATTTGTATCAATATCTATTAATTGAGAACCTACTAAATATCTCTGTTGATTGGAATTAAAACTATAGTTTTGAAGATAAAATAAAATATAATGACTATATGTTTCTGATTGATTCATAACTTTATTATGTATCTTCCAATTATTTATAGTTGGAAAATCTATTTTATAGTCATCCCATTTATGATTATTTTTTACCAAATAAAAAAAATGATTTTTAGTTCTTTTATAACATTCATCAATTAAAATACTTTTTATTTTGGATTCAATACGACTAGTTAAATCAAAAAAAAACTCTTGTAAGAAATTTATCAAACAAATATATTACTAAAACATCATCTATATTTTTTATTTCCAGATGTTTTATCTCTTTAACATACCCTTTTAATTTAAATATGCCAATTTTATTACATAGCCCAATAACATCATTATCAGTAATATATTTACTTTTATTAAAACCGTTTGTATATAAATAATTTAAATAGTTCTCTGCATTTGATATATTACCACTATAACTTCTATTTCTTGACATAACTCTACTACTTACCTTTATATACTTTGATATGATTATATCTAAATTTATTTATATAATTCATTTACAAACTCTTTACCACTATCAGGGGCAAGTTTTGCATATCTCATAGTTTGTTTTATATCCTTATGATTCATTAACTTTTGGATTGTAAAAATTGGTGTACCATTTATTGCTAAATGTGAAGCAAAAGTATGTCTTAGACTATGTATTACAATTCTATTTTTTCTATCTCTTGTATCTAATTCATCATTAAATAACTTATCAATTTTTGGTTTTAATCTACTTTGAATTTGTCTTGATGTTATTTTTGTACCATCAAGGCTTACAATATAATCATTTGCTTTATAATTTTTTATCTTTTTTTTGATAATAGCTAATACATCATCAGATAAAAACCCTTTATATGTATCTTTATTTTTAAAGTCTTGAAGTGTTACAGTACTTATAGGTAAATCAATATCTTTTTTTTGAATACTTAATACTGTCTCTAGTCTTGCACCAGTAGATAATGATAGTTTTGTAAAAAGTGTTAGTAGCTCATTATCTTTTAGTAGTTCAAATAACTCTTTTATCTCATCTTTTTCTAAGTATCTCTCTCTTGCATTGTCAATTTTGAACTTTTTTAGTTTTATAGCTGGATTTACAGTTTTACACATATCTTTACGAAGTCCAAAATTAAAAATAGTACTAAATAGTTCTACTAGTTGATTTATTGTTTTATCTGCTAAAATACCAATCTTACTTTTTTGAAACTTCTCTAAATCTTCTATTTTGATTCTATCTACAATTAAACTACCTAATGGCTCTTTGATGTGTTTATTGTATTTACTTGTAACATCTCTTATTGTATGTGGTGTTGAATGTACTTGTAAGTCATCAAAATATTTTATTGCTATAACATCAAATAGAACACCAGTAGCTTTTTTATATTTAATTGGTGCATCTGTACCCAATTTTATACTATTTATTAGTTCATTTCTTTTTTGATTACAAAAAGGTTCTGTTATACCTTTA
>JAYEPD010000099.1:0-2220 GCA_034723675.1 Campylobacterota bacterium | reverse complement strand
TACAGCAACTTCTTGAAGCAAATATGCTTTTTAATGAAGGTATGAAGCTAGATGGTACAAAACTTGGATTTAGACTAAAAACGGGTAAAGCATATGTTGTTTTTTTAGCATTAGCTCATATTGTTATTATACCTATTGCATTTATACTTCATGAATCATTTGCAGTGTTGGATTGTCATGCTTCTATAGTATTAGCAATATTTTTCACAGCATTATTGTTTGGGATATTTAGTTTTTTTAAAGAGTGGACTAGAGATTGTGTAACAAAACAACGAATTAAACAGATGTGGTCATTGCATTTTCCACATTTCCCATATGATGAATACTCTAAAGATGTATCAAAGATATATGAAAAATCATTGGAAAATGAGATAAAAACATCTGATTTAGAACGATATATTTTGGATAATTTATCATCATAATTAGTTATTGTAAATAAAATATACAATTTTAAGCTTTAATATAAGTATTTCTTATATATAATTATAAAAAAATAGTTTTTATCTTATCACAAAAATATGAGTTTAATCCTTTAATAAGTTTTACTTAAGATTAAAGGAAATAGCTTAACTAGCAAAGTTATTTTTATCTATTTTTTAGATTAAAATATATTAATTTATGGCTCTTTATCTTCAAGTCACGCGTAATTTCTTTGTTAATCTTAAGTAAAACTTATTAAAGGATTAAACTACAAAATTATTATATTTTTAAATATGGTAGTTTGGAGCTTCGTTTGTGATTGTAACATCATGTACATGAGACTCTTTAAGTCCAGCACTTGTAATCTCTACAAACTCTGCATTGTCTTTAAATACTTCTAGGTTTTTACTTCCTAAATAACCCATAGAACTTCTTAATCCACCAATAAACTGATGTATAATCTCAGCCATAAAACCTTTATAAGGAACCATACCTTCAATACCTTCAGGTACAAGCTTATCAGCAGCAGTTCCCTCTTGAAAGTATCTATCAGTACTACCTTTTGTCATAGCACCAATTGAACCCATACCTCTATAAGTTTTAAACTTTCTTCCATGAGATAAGATAACTTCTCCAGGAGACTCTTCTGTTCCTGCTAATGCACTTCCCATCATAACACAAGATGCACCAACAGCCAATGCTTTTGCAACATCACCACTATATTTGATACCACCATCAGCTATAATTGGTACACCATATTTAGCCCCTATAGCAGCACACTCATCTATCGCACTTATTTGTGGTACACCAACACCTGCAACTATTCTAGTTGTACAGATACTCCCTGGTCCTATTCCAACTTTAACAGCATCTGCTCCACATTTTATAAGCTCTTCTGTAGCTTCTGAGGTTGCTACATTTCCAGCTATTACATCTACATCTAACTCTTTTTTAATAGCAGTAACTGTATCAAGTATACCTTTAGAATGCCCATGAGCAGAATCTAGTACAAGTACATCACAACCAGCTTCAACAAGAGCAGTTGCACGGTCTATTTGTCCAACTCCAATAGCAGCTGCTACTCTTAATCTACCGTGTTGATCTTTTGCGGCATTTGGATACTCTACAAGTTTATTAATATCTTTTATAGTAATAAGACCTTTAAGTTTATCATCTTTATCTACAATTGGAAGTTTTTCGATTTTACTTTGATGCATAACATCAGCTGCTGCTTCTAAAGTAGTACCCTCAATCCCTGTAATAAGTGGCATTTTAGTCATAATATCACCAGCAATTTGTGTAAAGTCTCTGATAAATCTCATATCTCTATTTGTTAATATACCTAAAAGTATATTATTCTCATCAACTACAGGGACACCAGATATTTTATAATTGTCCATTAAGTTTTGAGCATCTTGTAAAGTTTGTGATGGGTTTATAGATATAGGATCTATAATCATACCACTAGTACTTTTCTTAACTTTTTTTACTTGTAAAACTTGTGACTCTATATCCATATTTTTATGAACAACACCTATTCCACCTAGTCTTGCCATTGCAATTGCAGCACGATGCTCTGTAACTGTATCCATAGCAGCACTTACAAATGGAATATTAAGTGATATATTTTTAGTAAGTTTTGTGGTTAAATCTACCTCTTTTGGTAAAACTTCTGATTTTGCAGGTACAAGAAGTACATCTTCAAAGGTTAATGCTCTTTTTCTAATTTTCATTATAATTTACCTTGTGTTTAATTTATGTGATTTTATCCAAAATTTTATGAAATATTGGTTAGAAAAA
>JAYEPD010000098.1:0-2227 GCA_034723675.1 Campylobacterota bacterium | reverse complement strand
GATAGAAATAGAAGATAAAAAATAATCCTAGAACTGCAAAATCTTTAGATAAGAATACAGGCCAAAATGGGATAACTTTTGATTCTTTTTTATTTCCAGCTAAATATTTTTCAGCTTCAGCATCATAATCTATATCATCAGAGTCTTGATTGTTAACATGAGGTATTCTTAATGTATAGAAGTGAATAACAATAATTTTAATAATCACAATTGGTAATAAAAATACATGTAACATGAAAAATCTAGTAAGTGTTGCATCATTAACAGCAAATCCACCTCTAATCCATTCAACTAATCCCCAAGCTTCAAGTGATCCACCAGCAAATAAGTTAGTGATAACAGCAGCAGCCCAGTAAGACATTTGTCCCCATGGTAACATATATCCAGAGAAACCTTCAGCACTGAATGTTACAAATAGTAACATACCAGAGATCCAAATCATCTCTCTACCTTTTTTATAAGAACCGTAGTAGATACCTGTAAACATATGTATATATATGATTAAGAATACAACCGAAGCTGCAACACCATGCATATGTCTAAATAACCAACCATAAGCAACCTCTTGCATAATTGTATAGTTTACACTATCAAATGCTAAAGCTGTATCTGGTTTGTAATACATAAGCAAGAAAATACCACTTACGATTAAAATCATAAAAGTTGTAGCTAAAACTACACCCATAGCCCATAAAAAGTTAATATCTTTTGGAATCCAATATTCCGTCATCATAACTTTCCAGAACTTCTTACCTGCTAGTCTTTTTTCAAGACCTTCAGCACTGAAAAAAGATTCATTGATTAATGCCATTTTCGCTCCTTACGCTCTTGCTGCCATCATAGCTTTTGATTGTTCACCATCGTTACCAAGTGTAAGAACAGTACCCTCAACACTAAATGGAGGTATAATTAATGGCTTAGGTGGAGGTCCAAATGTGTGTACACCACTTGCATTAAATTCTCCACCATGACATGCACATTTCCACATATCTTTCTTCCATGCTGGAATACAACCAAGGTGTGTACATAATCCAATAGCAATAGTGTATCTTTTATCACCGATTACTAAATCACCATCAAATTTTTCCATATCTGCTGTTTTTTGTAAAACAAAGATAGGTTTACCTCTCCACTCATGAGTTTGTGGTTTTCCTGGTACAAGTTCAATACTAGCAAGGTCTATTTTAGTAAAACCTGCTGCTAATACTGATGGAAGTGGATCCCAAGCTTGTTTCATACCAACAAGCGATGCAACTCCACCTACTGCAGCTACTGCTGCAAATGAATAACCAAGAAAATCCCGTCTAGATGTTTCGTTAGACATATTTCTTCCTTATATTTAGATTTAAAATCTCATTAGTATAGTATCATTTTACTTAAATTGATTTTACTTCTATTAAAATTAAGTTAAAGATAAGAATTATCCTTAACTTAATTTTCCACTTTTACACACTTTAGAGATGTTCTTAAGTTTTTATTGTTATAATATTGATTCAAAAATAGAAATATAAAGAGGTTTAAAATGAATTTTGTTTCAATAATTATGGGTAGCAAATCTGATTATGAGATTATGAAAAATTGTGCTAATACTCTAGAGATGTTTAATGTACCATATGAGTTAATCATATCATCAGCTCATAGGAGTCCACAAAGAACAAAAGAGTATATAAAAACAGCAGAAGAAAAAGGTTCTAAAGTATTTATTGCTGCTGCTGGTATGGCTGCTCATCTTGCAGGTGCATTAGCTGCAGGGACTACTAAGCCTGTTATTGGTGTACCTATGAAAGGTGGAGCTATGGATGGGATGGATGCTATGCTAAGTACAGTTCAGATGCCATCAGGTATGCCTGTTGCAACAGTTGCATTGGGTAAAGCAGGTGCCGTAAATGCAGCATATTTAGCTATGCAGATATTAGCTATAACAGATAAAGAGTTAGCTGTTAAATTACTTGAAGATAGAATAGTAAAAGAGAAAACAGTTGAGAATGATTCTAAAGAGATAGAAGTTATTATCTAAATTTTATCTAAAGATGGTTTTATTTTTAAATAAAACCATCTTCTAGTTTTTGCTTCTTATCACTTCATCTACATATTTAGCTACAGAGTGTAGTTTAAAATCATTGTATTTTTTACCCCATGAAGGCATATCATTTTTATCTGTTCCCCAATGTTTTCCACCAAATTTAGTATATAGAAAAATCTGTTTTTTTGTTAAAAGTGTTTTTGA
>JAYEPD010000097.1:0-11266 GCA_034723675.1 Campylobacterota bacterium | reverse complement strand
ATTTTTAGGTAAACTTGGTAAATTTAGTGTAAAATTCATCAATAAAAAAAGATAACCATTTTTTAAATCAAATAAAATGGCTAAATTGAAAAATTAGCTACTTTCTGATCTAAAAATTAATTTTTAATTTAAATGACTATCTTAAGATGATATAATCGATAAATTTCCCCGACCCTTGGGTCGGTTGGAGTCTTATAAAAAAGATTCCATTGAAATACCTCGCTTGTGACGTAAAACATTTATGTTTTGCAGTAACACAAGAACTGCGTACAGCAGTTGGGCTTGCCCCGAGGATTTTTATTAAAAAAAATATATTTTAAGGGATTGCTAAATTGAATTTATTAATTGTAGATGATGCGGAAAGTAATGTGGGTGTGCTCATTTTACTTATTGAAGAGTGGTTTGAAGAACAAAACATAGATGATGTTATAATTGATACAGCTTGTGATGGGAAGCAAGGGTTTGAAAAAATCCAACAAAAACATTACGATGCGATTCTCTTAGATATTATGATGCCTGTTATGGATGGATTGGAGTTACTTGAACTAGTAAGAAAAACTCCATTGAAGCAACAGCCAGCTATAATAATGCAAACCGCATTAGGTGATACAAAAACTAAACAAAAAGCAAAGTTGTTAGGTGCAGATGCTTATATTTCAAAACCTATTAAGTTTAATATGATTGATGCTATGCTAAATCGTTATATTATACCTCCTGATTCTTGTGATGACTTTGATGACTTTGATGACTTTGATGACTTTGATGACTTTTCAGGTGATGAGATTGATGAACAAAAAAATATGATGGAAGATTTTAATAAGTCTCACAAAAAAGTTCCAGCTTCGGTCTTTTTGGAAGATTATACAGACTTATCTGATATTATAGAAGATCTTGAGGACTTAGATGGTGATATTATTAGGATTATTGATTCTTTAGATGCAAATAGTATCAAAGCAAATATAAAAAACATAGAAAATGTTCTAGAAAATTATTCAAGATTTTTAAATACATTTATAGTTTTTAATGAATTATCAACTTCATTAAGTTTACTTAGTATTGCGTTAAGAAAAACAAATCTTGCTAATTTAAATGAAAATAGTCTTCAATTTATATCAAATTTTACAATAGCTATTTTAGAAGATTTACAATGCTGGAAAGACCATGTTTTTGTAGAACAAGACGCAATAGATGTATTTTATATCAATGCATCTGCTTTGAGTAGCTGTATTCAGCTAGAGTCATATATTAAAAAAAATAGTAATTAAACAAGGGGTAAGAAGTGGCAAAAAAAATAGTATTAGTAGATGATAGTGCGACAGTCCTAATGACAGTACAAATGGCATTAGAGGAATTAGTGGAGAGTGGTGATATTGAATTAGCAGTATATCAAAACCCAGTGCTTGCATTGGAAGATATGAAAAATGGATTAATATATGACTTATGTGTTACAGATATAAATATGCCTCAAATGTCTGGTTTTGAGTTGGTTAAATCCTTAAAAACAATTGAGACAGTAGCGAGGAAGCCCATCATTGCCTTGACTACAGAAAATTCACCTCAGATGAAAGCTGAAGGTAAAAAAATAGGACTTGCAGGTTGGTTAACAAAACCATTTACAAATGAGAAGTTACTTATGGCAATCAAAAGAATATTAAGGCTAAAATAAACAAAAGGAATTAAAAATGGCAAATAAAAAAATATTAATAGTAGATGACTCGCTTACAGTTAGATTGTATCATAAACAAATTTTAGAAAAGAATAATTATGATTGCGATGAAGCAGAAAATGGTATGGAGGCACTTGAGAAAGCACAACTTAATGAATATGATTTATATTTAGTTGATATTAATATGCCTGTACTTGATGGATATAGTTTTATAAAAAGACTAAGAGAGGGTGAAGGTAGTATAGCACCTGCGATTATGGTAAGTACTGAAAGCGAAGAGATGGATATGGACTTAGCCTATGAAAGTGGTGCTTCTATGTATCTAATCAAGCCAGCTCGTCCTGATGATTTAGCATTGAATGTAAAAATGCTAACATTTCATAAATAATAGTTCAAACCAAAGGAAAATTAAATGGATGCAATCCTAGAGCAGTTTTTAGGCGAAGCTAGAGAAAACCTATCATTTTTAGATAGAAATTTGGAACAACTATCAAGTGGTAACCCTGAAATAATGAATGCCCTATTTAGAGCAGCTCATACACTAAAAGGTGGTGCTGGTTTAGTTGGGCTAGATGGAATTAAAAACATCACGCATTATGCAGAAGATCTACTTGATGGTATCAAAAAAGGTGAAATTGTTTATACGGAAGATATGCTAGATGTCTTGTATGATGCATTTGATGAGATAGTTGAGATGGTAGATGCTACAGAAGAGACAGGTGATGTACCACACTTTGATGAGCAAAGAATAGCAGAGATTGCCAATAGCGTAAAAGCACTAACAGGTAAAGAGGATGATGAGCAAAATCAATCAATAGATACTGATCTTAATATCATAACTAACCCAGAAGATTATTTTGCACAGCTAATATCTCACCATAATATCGGATCATTTATTGAAGATTTGCCATTTGATCAAGCTGAAATTACTAATGAGTTTTTAGAAGAAGATAATTTTTATCTTATAGATATGGATTTGGATGAGCAAACATGTGAAGTTGGAAATGACCCTATATATTTAGCTTATCTAATAGGTGATGAATCTATTTATAGTGTAAGCACTTCTGTATTTGGCGACTGTAGCGATATACTTGAAGACCCAATGTCATGGAAGACTAGATTATCTATAGTAGTCAAAAGCTCTAAAGAGGTATTAGAAGATAATCTATACAATATTGTAGATGATATTCAGCTATACCCTATGAGTGTAAAATCACTATTTAAATCAAATTATGAATCTGTACAAAATGATATTTTTGATGATTTTGCTACAGACTTTAAAGCGAATTTAGAACAAAATAATTATGCTGAATTTAGTGAAAACTTATCAGCAGTTACAAAAATACTAAATCCAGAGACAAAAGAGGGATTTGCACTTGCTAGGCTTGAGTTGATTTTACCACATTTTGAATTTGAGGGGATAGACTATCTAGAGATCATAAAAGATATATCTTTATACTTAGGTTTAAGTCAAGAGGAAAAGAGTACAGAAAATTGTGATGAAACAGATGATGAAGATAATAAAGCACAAGAATTATCAACTGTAATAAGTGCACTTAAACAACAACTAAAAGTTTTAAAGTTTGCAAAAGATGATATGGCACTATCTAGAGTTTTACTTCATTCAAAAACATCTTTAGAGTTTATAGACATAGAGTCTAATTTTCACGTAGATGATGACAAGCAATCATTAGCTAAAAAAATAGTGTATTATATCTTAGAGTTAAATCCAGATGAAGATCTATCGAAATTTACTGAGTTTACTAGCGAAGATGAAGAGATTGTAAAAGAGATTATAGAAAATGAAAAAGCTGATATTATAGAAGAGGTAAAAGCTTTAGAAGAAGAGATAAAAGAAGAGGTTCAAGAAGTTCAGCATCCAGAAGATGTTGAAGATGAGATAGTAGAGCAAATTGAAGAAGATGTTGAAAATGAGATAGTAGAGCCTGTAGAAGTACAAGAAGAGAAAAAAGAGCGAAAAGTAGCCCCTACTAAAGCAACTCCAGCACCAGTTCCTAAAACTGTAAAAATAGATCAATCAGATATAGATGGTATGATGGATATCATCGGTGAGCTTTTAGTTATGAAAAATGCTCTACCGTATGTAGCAAACAATATATCAGTAGATACAGTAGCTGCATCAAAAACAGAGCTAACAACAAAATATGAAGAGATAAATAGAGTAACTGAACAACTTCAAGATTTAGTTATGGGGATGAGACTACTACCTTTATCATATATATTTAGTCGTTATCCAAAACTTGTACGAGAAACAAGTAAAAAACTAAATAAAAAAATCAGATTTGAAGAGTATGGTGGAGATACTAAGCTTGATAAAATGATGATAGAAAAAATAGCAGATCCACTTGTACATATCATTAGAAACTCTTTGGATCATGGTATAGAACCAACACAAGAAGATAGAATAAAAGCTGGAAAAGAGCCTCAAGGTTTCATCAAAGTTGGTGCAAGAAGTGAAGGCGACAAAGTAAAAATTATCATTGAAGATGATGGTCGTGGTATAGATGTACAAAAAGTTTTAATCAAAGCACTAGAATTAGGAATCACAACAGAAGAGCAAACTGAAGCTATGAGTGAGCAAGAAAAGCTTATGATGATATTTAATCCAGGACTTTCAACAGCTGATGAGATTACCGATATCTCTGGTCGTGGTGTTGGAACTGATGCTGTGATGAAGACTATTACAGAATTAAATGGAAATATCCACTTAAAAAGTGTAAGTGGTGAGGGTACGACTGTAACTATTGAGCTTCCTGTATCTGTAGCACTTACAAATGTATTCTGTGTAAAGATGAACAGCAACAACTATGCAATAGCTATGGAAAATGTGATAGAGACTATCAAAATAGTATCAAAAGATATGCAAATAGCAAATAATAAACCTTATGCAAGATTAAGAGGTGAGATTATCCCTCTTGTATTTGAGCCAAGATTATTAGCAGTAAATCAAATAGATGAAGAGGTACAATCTGTAGTGATAGTTCAATCTTCAACTATGAGATATGGTCTTGTAGTAAATGAATTTGTAAATCAACTTGATGTGGTACAAAAACCACTTGATGGTGCTATAGCAAATCATCCTATGATTTCAGGTACATCGCTACTTGGAAATGGTGAGATACTTTTTGTCTTAGATATCAATAGTATAGTAGAATAAAAATTTAATATGGTGACCAATGGTTTGGTTTGGTAAGTGTTTGTAAAAATATTTATGAAACCAAATTAAATTTTAATAAAATAATAACAAAAAAGGAAAACAAAATGGCATTAATAGCAAAAAATACAAACACAACAACTACGGCAGCTCCAGCAGCTCCAAGTGGATTAAAAACACAAGGTGATAAAGCGAGAAAAAGAACACTTGCAAGACAACAACAAATTAGTGAAACAATAGCAAACGCTTCAGGTGATTTACTTACAAGAACACAAGAAGCAGTTAGTGCAGTGGAGCAATTAAAATCAGCAATGGAACAAATCGCAAGTGCAGCAGAAGAAAATGCAGGTGCAGCAGAAGAGTCTTTAAGTGCGATTAATCAAATCCAAACAAATACTCAAACTATTTTAAATGATTCAAAAAGTGGTGCAGACAACCTTGACACTGCTCAAAAAGCACTTGATTTATCAATCAACAACATTGAAAGATCAGCAGATAGAATTGCAGCAGCTTCAACAGTAGCAGATGAAGTAGCCAAAAAATCTAAAGATTTAAAATCAGCTTCTGAAAATATCGGTACATCTGTAGCGATGATTGCAGATGCAGCAGATCAGACAAATCTTCTAGCACTAAATGCAGCTATTGAAGCAGCTAGAGCTAAAGAGCACGGAAAAGGGTTTGCAGTTGTTGCAGATGAGACAAGAGCCTTAGCAGAGATCAGTGCTACAAATGCAGGAAACACAAGAGATGTTGTAGGAAATATTCAAAAAAGTATTGAAAAAGTTGAAGAAAATATCACTGAAGTTCAAGCCATCATCCAAGAAGCAGCAGATTCAGGAAGAGCAATCGTACTTAAAGGAAATGATCTAAAAGAATTAACTCGAACATCAGTTAACAATACAATGTTAACAGGGGAAAAATTAACAGTTTTATTAGATGAAGTTGATAGTATGCAAAAAGCTGCTCAAGCAATTGCAAGTGCAGCTGAAGAGCAAAGTGGTGCTGTAAATCAAGCTACAACTGCTATTGAAGCACAAGCTTCAGCACTAGCTCAAAGTGAACAAGCAGCATCTCAGCTAAGTGATTTGGCAGAAGAGCTAAAAACATCTACAGATGTAGCAAAAGATGCAGAAGAGATAGCAAGTGTAGCAGAAGAGCTAACATCTGCTATTGAGTCTATTACTAAAACAATTGATGAGATTGTAGGGTCATTAAACCAAATTGAAAATGCTGCAGAATTAGCCCAAAGTGATGCTTCTAAAAATGGTGAAATAGCTTCAAACTGTACTGGTTATGTAGAGGAAGCAAGAGCATTACTAGATGATACAAAAAACAATGTAGATAATCTTAAAACAGATTTAGCTACAAATGTTGAAGATTTACAAAAAATTGTAGATTTAACAGACCAAAGTATTAATAAAGGTAACTTTACAACTACAGAGATGTTAAGTGTAGAAAAAGATGCAAAAACTATCAGTAAAACTCTAGTAAAAATATCAAATGTAGTATCTCAAACTACAACTTTAGCAGTATCTGGAAATATTGAAGCTGCTAGAGCTGGTGAGTTTGGTAAAGGTTTTGCAGTTGTATCTAGTGATATTAGAAACCTAGCACTTGATTCTGGAGCAAATATTGAGACTATTACAGATACTATGGATATACTTGATGAAGAGGTAACAAATATCGTAAGAGATTGGGGAAATGCAGTTGATGAGCAAGATAGAGAAAAAGTAACTCTTGTAACTACAAAAGATGACTTAAATAGTGTAGTTGAAGATGCAGATGAAGTGTCAAGCTTACTTGTACAACTAAATGAACTAAATGGTAAAAACTTAACAGCACTAGAGCAAGCAAGAACAGGAAGTGAGCAGATCACAAATGCAGCAGGGCAAGCTAAGTCAAATGCAGGAGAGAGTAAAGGAGCTGCTGATTTAATTCAAACTACAGTAACTAGAATGACAGAACTAGTAGAAGAGTTAGCAGTAGCAGCAGACGAACTTCAAAGAGGATAGGGGTCTATTATGGCAATTCCAAATAATATATTGTCGGTGAAAATCGGCAAGGAGTTGTTTGCTTTTGATGGTGAAGATATAGAGCAAATATTAAGAGTACCTGAGGTTACAGCTATGCCACTTACTTGTGATGGTATAAGAGGTGTTTCAAGTATAAGTGGGCGAACAGTTACAGTAGTAGATATGGCTACTATACTAAGTAGTGGTTCAATTGATGAGAAAAAAACAGATGCTAGAATACTTACAGTAAAATGTGATGATGTAGAGTATGGTATATTGGTAGATGAAGTTCTTGAGATGGAGAGTGTAGATAACGAAAATTATGAAGAGTCAGACAAAGAAGATGTGAAAATCTCTGGACTTTATAAAAAAGATGAAAAGATTATACAGATTATTGATACTTGTGTAGCTATTCATTCATTATCTCTTATAAGCTATGCACCTCTAGAGCTTGATAAATTCGGATCTAGTGATAATAATAGTGATGATGACAATGCAAGAGGAGATGATGATTCTCAAAGATCTATCTTCTTGACATTAGGCAAAGAGAGTTTTGCTATTTCACTTGAAATTGCAAGAGAGATTATCTTTGTACCTGAAAATATCACTCCTGTAAGTGAAGCTGGATATGGTGTGATGGGTATGATTACACTTAGAGATGAGCTAATAGTAGCTCTGGATTTAAAACAAGTGATTAGTGTACCTGCTAGAGAAGATATGAAAGAGTGGGAAGAGAAAGAGAAACGACTTTTAATCTTAAACTATGATGGTAAATCAGTAGCACTTTTAGTAGATAGTATAACTGAAGTTAAAGATATACTAAAAAACCAAACAGAAACACTTCCTGAGAGATTTGCAGATAGCAAAGTGGAGTCGGTTTATAAGCAAGAAGATAAGATTATCTCTATAGTATCAACACAATATCTAAAAGATATGGCAAGTGAATATGTGATAGAAGATGATAAAAATACTGCAAATACCAATGCAGATGATGAAGATATGTCTGGAGATGATAAAGATATGAATGAGATAGCAGCATTTCAAATAAAAGGTGAAGAGTTTGCACTTGATATTCAAGATGTACAAGAGATCATAAAATATACAGAGATTACAGCCATTCCTGAAGCTCCTTCTTTTGTAGATGGTGTGATTAATTTAAGAGGGGTAGTTATACCTATTGTATCTTTACCTGAAAGATTAGGATTCCAAAAAGAGATTACTCCTAAAAGTAAAATTCTTATTTGTGATATCAAAGGTGAAAAGATAGGTCTTTTTGTAGATGATGTAAATGAAGTTATGTTTATAGACAATGCAAATACAAGCCAAAGTAATAGTGATGATTCTTTATTTAGTGAAGTGATTACATTAGACGATGGAAAAAGAACTATTTTAAAATTAAGAATTACTGAGGTGTTGGATGACAACACAATTGAATCTATTAAAATGATAGATAAAAATTAAACTATTTTATTATGATTTAAAAAATATGGCAAAAAGTGTTTTAATAGTTGATGATAGTGCTTTAATTAGAAAGCAATTAGGCGATACCCTAGATAAAGCAGGGTATGATATAGGATTTGCAAAAAATGGGCAAGAAGCAGTTGATTTTGTAAAAGAATTTGATTTTGATGCAATTACGATGGATATCAATATGCCTGTAATGGATGGTGTCGCTGCAGTTCGAGAGATTATGAAAATCAAACCAACACCTATACTTATGGTATCTTCACTTACTAGTGAAGATGCTGATATCACTTTTGAAGCACTTGATGCTGGTGCTGTTGATTTTATTTTGAAACCTGGAACTATCACTTTACGAATTGAAGAGAGTGAACAAGAGATTTTAGATAAAGTAAAAGCAACAGTGTCTATATCACGAAATAGACTAAAAATTAAAAAACAAGCCACTTCAAAACGGCTTAATTTATTAAAGAAAAATACAGAAGTTGTAAAATTTTTATCTACAGCAAAGCATGAAAAAGCAGATGGACTAGTATTAGTTGGAAGTAGTACGGGTGGTCCAGGGCTTATTGAAGATATAGTATCAAGTGTCCCTGCTAATTACCCTTATCCTATTGTTGTGATACAACATATGCCAGAAAACTTCACAGCTGGATTTGCCAAAAGGTTAAATACAAAGTCATACCTAGATGTTAGTGAAAGTTTCGTTGGAGGTACTGTAACTAAAGGGCAAGTTATTATAGCAAAAGGTGGAGTACATCTAATGCTCTCAAAGAGAGCTAGTGGGGTACTTGTGTGTAAACATATAGATAAAAATCATAGATTTTTCACCCCTAGTGTTGATGAGCTATTTTTAAGTGCTGCAAAAGCATTTGATTGTACAAATATCTTAGCAGTTGAGCTTACAGGTATTGGTGATGATGGAGCCCAAGGGATGCTAAAGCTTAGAGAAAAAGGTGCATATACTATAGCAGAAGATGAAACAACAGCAGTAGTATATGGTATGCCAAGATCGTGTTGGGAAAATGGAGCTGCTATGAAAAAGATGCCATTTCCAAAAGTACTAGATGAGATTTTAGAATTTCCAAATCGTTAATTAAAAAAAGGAGAATATATGGCATTACAAAAAAATACAAAAGAGATAAAAGTTGAAGAGATAAAGTTTGACAACCATATAGATGCACAGCTTGTGTTTAAAGATAAAAGTAAAACACAAGAGCAGAGAAGTGAAGCTTTAGAATTTTTGATAAAAAACAAGTCAGTAGCTCATATGTTGCAGTTGGTGAATTTGATGTTTACAGATAATGAAGTAGATGATCATCTTTATATAGATATGGTTTTTAATAGTTTTCATAATGTACCTAAAACAGATGAAGATTATAGTAACTTCACAAAAAGTTTACAAAGTGATAATGTATATTTAAGAAATATGGCTATAAAGTACTTACAAGAATCAAATGAAGAAGCAACTATTTTCATAGATAGACTTTTAAGAAGCGATGATAAAGATATTCGAATATTTGCTATAAATATCTTAGGTGATGTACAGTATGACAAAAGTATTGATATGTTAAGATATTTTATGGCACAAGAAGATGATGTAAATGCGATGATGACTGCTGTTGATTATATGGGTGAGATAGGTAGTGTTGAAGATATTGCATTGCTTGAGACATTGAAAATTGCACATAAAGATGACCCTTATGTACTTTTTGGAGTAGATACTGCAATAGAAAGAATTAGAGGTTAGTATAAAATGATAAATGCAAAAGATATCCAAAAACTTTGTGATGTTGTATATAGAAGAGCGGGTATCTCTATAGGTGAAAAAAGATTTAATATCTTAAAACCTAAATTTGAAACATATATGAAAAAACATGGATATGCGAACTTTAGAGAGTATTTTCACTCTATAAGATTTGATCCTACAAATGAAAATATGCAAGATTTGATGAATCTTATCACGATAAATGAAACATATTTCTTTAGAGAAAATTATCAGTTTGAAGTACTTGTAAATGATGTACTTTATGAGATTGATAAAATCCGTCCATCAAACAAACCACTTAGAATACTATGTGCACCTAGTTCTACAGGAGAAGAGCCGTATTCTATAGCACTACACTTACTTCAAGAGGGAAGCCTTGTAGAGAAAAGAGATTTTGAGATAGTTGGTATGGATATTGATAGTACAGTGATCCAAAAAGCAAAAGCAGGAAAATTTTCAAAAAGAAGTGTGGAGTTTTTGCCACCTGCATTAAGAAATGAATATTTTACTCAAAACGGGATGTTTTATGATATTGCTGACTTTTTAAAAGATGTTGTAGAGTTCAAAGTATCAAATGTTATGGATAAGCAAGATATGAGAAGTCTTGGAAAATTTGATGTAATATTTTCAAGAAATATGTTGATATATTTTGATGATGCAAGTAGAAGAGAAGTGGCAACTACTTTTCATAGTATGCTAAATCCTGGAGGTTTTGTATTTTTAGGTCATGCTGAATCTATGAATAGAATTGTATCTACTTTTAAAACAAAAAAATACGATCAAACAATTGTATATCAAAAATAAAGGAAAAATAATGAGTGTGCCAAGCAAAGCTAAGGCAATCAAGCTGGACAATCCAGTCCAGATAAAGATTAACCATCAGTCTGGAACCAAACTACACAAATTAGGAGGTAACAAATAATTTGAAGCTGTAGTAAGGGCAGACTATCAGCCACAATGCTTCGGCGTGAAGGTGTTGAGCCCCGTAATAATCCATATTACACTTGACCAAAGTTTTCATTTACTGGAAGTCAGAACTAATATAAGCGATATGGTAAGTTTATATTAGAAGTGTCGGGGTCTAAGTCCGTAGCGGGTAGTCGAATTGATTGTTTTGGAACTTGGGAGAACCTTGCTAATTTCTGAATGTTAATACTAGAGTCCCAAAAAGATTAGGTATTAAT
>JAYEPD010000096.1:0-11271 GCA_034723675.1 Campylobacterota bacterium | reverse complement strand
TTAAAAGTGTCACATCTCAACAAAAAATCAAAAATGCTATTAAAAATAAAGATAAAGAAACTTTATATAAGATCTCTATAAAAAGATTTATATCTTCAGATTTTTCCATCATATAAACTTCTGACATTTTTTTTGCTATTTTATAAGCTTCTTTTATATCTTCTTCAAACACTACATAAGATTCATTTTTTATAATCTCCAAAGCTACATAACCACAAAGATAAAGTTTTATTTTATTCTCAAGTTGAGTTTTAGATGGATAAACTAAGTTTTGCGTATTTATACCACTATCAAATAGATGGATTTTTGATCTACTTATATATGCTTTTGCTGCTTGATATGTTGCTAATATATCTTTTTCATCTTTAGTTAAAATATTTATCTGTTTTTTACCAAACTGTATCTTTTGTTTTGCTACTTCTATATCATCTTCTAATATACTAGTACCATCTCTTTTTATCATATGAAGAAGTGCTTCATTTACCAGTGTTGCAATTGCAGAACTACTAAATCCACTTGTATCATATGACAACTTCTCTAAATCAAAATTATACTTTTTATTTTTAAGATAAAGACTTAATATATCATATCTATCCTCTTTTGATGGTAGTGTTAAAAACACTCTTCTATCAAATCTTCCTGCCCTTAAAAGTGCTTCATCTAAAACTTCTATTTTATTCGTTGCTGCTACTACCATCACTCCACTACAACTATCAAAACCATCCATCTGTGTTAAAAGTTCATTTAGTGTTGCTTCTCTCTCATCATTTGAACCCATTCCTCTAGCTTTTCCAACAGCATCAATCTCATCTATAAATATAATAGATGGTGCTTTTGCTCTTGCTGCTGCAAAAAGTTCTTTAACTTTTTTTGCCCCCATCCCTACATATATATGTACAAAACTAGCACCACTTTGATAAAAAAATGGAACGCTTGCCTCACCTGCAACTGCTTTAGCTATAAGGGTTTTACCAACACCTGGAGGACCAACCAACAATACACCTTTTGGAAGAGACACTCCATATTTTTGGTATTTTTTAGGATTGTTTAAAAAGTCAACAACCTCTTCTAGCTCCCCTTTTATATCTTTTATACCTGCTACATCTTTAAACGATATATCTGATTTTATTGGTATAACATTTGAAGACAACTCTTCATTATTATTTTGTTTGGTTATACTCTTCAACTCTTTTTTATTCTCTTTAGTAGATGCTGTTTTAAGTTCCTCTTGAAATTTATTTTTAGGTATTACTGCTCTTATTTTATCTTTATATTTTTGTAAAGCTAAAGTCAATATCAATAAAACAAATAAAAATATAACACCAACATAATAACTTGTACCTTGTATAACATTGTCACTTTTAAAAACAGTATATATAAACAATACTATTAAAACAACAGCAGAGATACTCATCAATTTTAAGTTTTTATCAACATTTTGTTGTTGATTGTTATCGTCTTTATTAGAATTTGGAAACATTTTTATTGCCTTTTATTTCATAGTTATCTACACTTATCCAATCACCTGTTATATCACTGTTGCTTATTATTTCACAAGTGTTAAAAAACTGATCGTATCCTGTGTAGATATTCTCTTTTTTTGATTCTATTAGTATATCAAGAGTTTTTTTATCAGACCTAAATAATCTATTTTTCTCTTTGATTATATCATCTAGCTCTTTTAATCTCTCTTTTGCAATATTTCCAGCTATTTGAGATGGCATAGTAGCACTAGGAGTTCCATCTCTTTTACTGTATGTAAAACTATGGATATGTGTAAGTGGAAATCTATCTATATTATCCATAGCTTCTTTCCAGTTTTTATCAGTTTCTCCTGGATGACCAACTATAAAATCAGTCCCCAATGCATAACCTTTTGAAGACAAATATTCAAATAACTTTAAATCATCTTCAACTTTATTTCTTCTATTCATAACACTTAACATCTCTTGTGAAGTATGTTGCAATGCAATATGCAGATGTCTCCCCATCCAAGGTTCATCTAAAATCTCTTTAAATTCACCTGTTATTTGTACAGGTTCAACACTACCTAAACGAACTCTTCTTACTCCTCTTATCATAGATATTTTTTTTATAAGTTGTGCAAGTTTATCTTTTTTTTGTGTTTTGTCATATTTTGCTAACTCTTTACCATATGAACCTACATTTGTCCCTGTAAGTATAAATTCACCAAAACCATTTGATGCTAAGGTTGAAATTTGTTCCAATATTTTATCTTCATCATAACTTCTACTATCACCTCGAACATAAGGGATAATACAATAACTACATCGAAAGTCACACCCCTCTTGTATCTTTACAAACGCTCTACTTTTACCAACCATTTTATCAATAATAGTATCATCAATATGTTTTAAATCACCAGCTTCAAAAAATCTATTTTTATCTTTTAAAAGCTTATTAATTTTCTCTTTTTCACTATGTCCAAAAAGTGCATCTATTTTTGACTCTTGAAATAAACTCTCCCCTTTTGTCCATACACCACACCCTGTAAATACTACTCGTGGATTATTAGGAAGTTTTTTTAAACTATTTATATAATTTCTAGCCGTACTATCTGCACTATTTGTAACTGTACATGAGTTTATAACAACTATATCAGCTTTTTCTTCTTCAAAAGTAACTATAAAATCTTCAAGTTTATTTATCATCACTTGTGTATCAAAAACATTTGTTCTGCAACCAAATGTTTTAAAAAAGACTTTCTCTTTTTCTATTATCATAATTTTAAATTATCCTGTAACTGGTGGATCAAAAAGTCCATTTGCCGTTCCACCAGGTAGAAGACTTTCTGCTTCAACTTGTGCATTATTTGAAACTCTTAGCGTTTGCGTAGGGTAAGCTATAGTGATATCATCAGCTGCTTTAAAAGCTTCAAGTATCTCCATACTTATTGTACTTCTTAAAGCCAATGTTGCATGAGAATTTGTGTAGTACCATGATGATACAACTATCCCATATGGCTCAACCATAGTAAATACTCTAGGCTCTGGATTTGCACTTCGTAAGATATACTTTTTTCTCATCTTTTGAAGTCTTTTTTTAGTTAAATCAGTATAACCTTTTGAGTAAGTCTGTACTATCTCTTTTGATAGTTTCACTGCTTTTTTATGATTTGAATCAAATGTGATATATATATCTATCCCATCCCAAACTGTTCTTAACTCATCAAAAGTATAGTTTGCAATCATATCTGTAAATATATAGTTATTTGGTATAAAAAACACCCTACCACTTCTTCTTGTGTTCATATATGAAGTAAGTGTTACATCTTCTCTAACCGCAATTTTAAATAGTGATATATCCAAAACATCACCAACTACCTCTACACCTTCTCTTACAACTTTTATTCTATCCCCTACAGTTATAGCACCACTTGTCATAATCGCCATCCAACCAAACATAGACATAAACCAATCTTTTAATGCAATAGCAATACCAGCAGATGCAAATCCTAAGATAGTTACAAGATATGATACATTTTCTATATATGAAAAAAGAACTATAAATATAACTAAAACTATAAATATAAAATTGATAAGTTTATTAGTCGTATAATACCTATCATCATCTTTTATATATTTTTTAAGTGCTATTTTAAATCCAAAAGCTATAGCAAAAAGAAGCAATATAATAAAAGCCATTTTTATAGTTCGTGTTATCTCATTTGCAATACTATCATTTACCTCTTGCGTGATTTGAACAATCTTTTTTCCATAAACTTCATTTGTAGTTGAAACAATATCTGTAACCATTATAAAATCTTTTAATTCAATTTTTAATTTATCAAGATCTTTTTTTAACTTTTTATCTTTTGTTAATTTATATATCTCTTTTTCTATTGATATTTTAACCTCTATTTTTTCTACTAATTTTTTCAATTCATCATTTATATCTTTATAATTGTCTACATTATCTTGCAGTATTTGTATATAAGACAACGCTTCAATAATAGAAAATGGATTTGTTATAACACTAGGCTTTGGTATGATTTCTGGTTTTATTCTTTTTCCTATAGGTGAGTCTTTGTATTCACTTATAAGTTCAAGTTCATTCTCTTTTATTTTTATTTTATTATAAAGTTGATAAGAAAGCTCTTTGTATTTTTCACCTTTCCATCTACCATATTTTTTTGCATTAGCTCTTATTGTAACCAACTCTTTTTCTATTTGTCTATAGGTTAAATAATTGTTATATCTTGTAATCCATATATTGTCCTCTAAGTCATCATTTATATCTGCAAGTTCTTTTTGTAACTCTTTTAATATTTTTTTATTTTCCTCTTTTATCTCTATATCAGATTTTTTATCAGCAGCATATGAAAAAATCGTAAAAAAAATTAAAAAGATAGATAATTTAAAAATACTTTTCATTAAAAACCTTCTAAAACATCTATAACATTTTCTTTTGAAACTTCATCTGTGATTTTACAATCTCCTATACCAACAGCTAGTATAAATTTTATCTTATTATCAAGTGCTTTTTTATCTAAAAAGAAATGATCATAAAAATCTTCTACATCTTTAATATCATAACTTGTAGGTATATCATAAACTTCAAGTAGTTTTTTTATTCTAGTAGCTTCCTCTTGGCTCATAAGTCCTGTTTTTACAGAAACAGCATTTGCCATAACCATACCAATACCCACAGCTTCACCATGTAAGTAAGTATCATAGTTTGTTTCATTTTCTACAACATGACCAAAAGTATGACCATAGTTAAGTGCTGCTCTTAAACCTTTTTCTTTCTCATCTTGAGATACTACCCATGCTTTTGTTTCAACCGATTTTTTGATAGCTACTTGAATATTTTGTGTAGTGTCCAGTCTATTGTTTTCTAACCACACAAAAAAATCTTTATTGAAACACACTGCCATTTTAATTATCTCTGCAACTCCAGCTCCAAATTCTCTTTTTGGTAAAGTTGTTAAAAAATGTGGGTCTATATGTACAGAACTTGGTTGATGAAATGCACCTATTAAATTTTTACCAAATTTATTGTTTACACCTGTTTTACCACCAACACTTGCATCTACTTGAGAAAGTAAAGTTGTAGGTATCTGAATAAACTCTATACCTCTTTGATAAATACTTGCAGCAAAACCTGTCATATCTCCTATTACACCACCACCAAAAGCTATAAGAACTGAACTTCTATTTAGTTTTTGATTAAAGCAGTGTTCTAGTATATCTTCTATTGTGTTCATTGTTTTGTATTGTTCACCATCTGGTATAGTGCAAATTGTCAAATCTTTTATATCAAGTTTTGATTTTAAATAATCCAAATGTAGGTTTGCTATAGTTGGGTTAGTTACAACTACAACTTTTTTGTTTATTGTTATTTTTTTTAAAGTATCTATTGTTATATCATAAGAAGTATCAGGTAAAGTTATATTAACAGTCATTATTTATCCATTTTAAAAGCATTTATTTTGTATTTATAATATCTAAAAATCACTTAATTATTTTCATTTTCATTAAAAAGATTTTCCAAGGTATTTTTCACCTCTTCATCTATCCTTTTTACCTTGCCATTGTTTACAAGTACTAATAAAACAGTAGCCTTAAATAGTAAAGTATTTTCTCTTTTTATCTCGTGATATACACTAAAAGAGGCTTTTTTTATCTCTATACATTTTGTACTTACTGTTATATTGTCTGCAAACTTTGCACTTGCTACAAAATCACAATCCATCTTTCTTACTACAAAATGTGAATCATTGATTATAGGCAACTTTCCTTTTCTAAAAAAAAACTCACTTCTAGCTCTTTCACAATAGTTTAAATAGTTTGCATGGTATACTATACCACCTGCATCTGTATCTTCGTAATAAATTTTTATTTGCATAAAACTATTCTTTACTACAAGCAACTCTAGTGAAACTATGAAACATACCTAAACCTATAATCATTATAGTTACCCCAAGTATAAGAAAAAATGAATATCCAAGTTCAGTATAATCTCCAAGTGCTATTTTAAAAACAACCATTAAAGACTCTATTGATAATGCTATAATAATAGAAGATAAAAATTTACCCAATATCTTATACTGATTTGTATTTTCTGAACCAATTCCTTTAAAAAGAACTTCATGTGCAATAATTGTTTTTGCTAAATCATAAATAGCTAATCCAAGAGTTATAGATACTATTGATTTAAACATCTCATCAAGAATAAAAGTACTTTCTGCAAAAAAGAATACTGTAAAAAAAATATATATACCATAAACAATTAGAAATATACTTACAATAGCCAACGAAAATCCACCTAATGAGTAAACAAACCTATTGAGTTTATCAAATTTTGTATTGTGTTCAATCAATCTTAACTCTTCAAGCATCCCTACTAAATCCACATCGAATACTACATATTTATCATCAAATTTTTTTACGATAGTTATACTTGATTTACCTGTTTTATGATGTATGTATGGATTTGTCATATATATGTTTTTTTCATTTAATAATAAGCTTGAAAAGTATCTTTTTTTATTCATACCTATTCTTGTCTCATCTTGGGAATTTTGATAATAACTAGGACTTATTTGTTTAAAGTTTTCTGCAACCAAATAGATTGTTTGTAACGACTCTAACCTTAAAAATGATGCTTTAATATTATTTTTGTTAGAACATTCTAAAGAGTTGTTTTCAATTATTGTAACTAAATAGTTCTCTATGGTGTCTCTATGTTTTTTAAATAGATCAATTATCTCTTTCATAATATTACCTTTGTAGTTGTTTTTTTAGTATCAATTTACCACTCTCAACTCCTGGTTGATTATATGTATTTATCTGAACAAATTTTCCTATAACTGAAGTTAAAAGCTGATAATTAAACATAAGTTTTGCGATGTTATATTCATCAACTTTATCAATTGTTACAACATCACATGGTATATCTTTTAGATTATTTATAGCTTCTATTGTTGCATTTGCTTGTGCTTCTATTAGTTCTGAGAAAGATAGATTATCGATATAAGATAAATCATCAAAGCCATCTAAAGTATTTACAGGTATTTTTGTATCATCTTCAAAATCATTTATTTTTATAAAAGTAACTGTTTTATCCCTTTTCCCATCAACTATTAATTGTAAAAAACTATGTTGGTCAACAGGACCTATTAATCCTATTGGTGTATGTGATTGTTTGGTTCCATTTATATTGATTTTACCTAAACTCTCACCCCAAAGTTGAATATACCATTTGTTAAAGCCCTCTAGTGCTGTTGAGTAAGAGAAAAGTACATTTATATTAAATCTATTTTTATTTTCAACTAAAAATCTTGCTTTTTGCATAATTGGCTCATAATACTCTCCTTGACTAAAAAAGCTATCTCTTACCTCTTTTGCACCATTTAATAAAAAGTCAATATCTACACCTATTATGGAAAGTGGTAACAATCCAACTGCACTAAACACAGAATATCTACCACCTACATTTTTAGGTATCTCAAATGTTTTTATATTATGTTTATTGGCATATGATGTTAATTTGCTTTTCTCTTCACTTACAATAGTACAGTTATTTTTATCTATAGTAATCAGTGAACTCAAATATTTAAAGATACTAATCGTTTCTATTGTAGTACCTGATTTGCTTATCACTATAAAATGGGTATCTGACAACTTAAGCCTTTCAAGTCTTGATTTTATATCCATTGGGTCTGTTGATTCAAAAAAGTGGAGTGATTTATCATAGCTGTTTGATTTCTTCAAGAAATTATAAATAGCTATTGTTCCTAATGTACTTCCACCTATACCAACTATAGCAATATGTTTTCTTATTATAGTTTTAGCATACTCTTTTATACAACTTGTATCTTGAAGTGGTAAGTTAAAATAACCTATTGTTTTTAATTCATCTTTAACTAAACCAAATATCACTTCATTGGATTTTATTTGATAAAAGTTTTTACTATATTGCATTTTATTTCTCTTTATTATAAAAATAGTTTGTAGCCTCAACAAAACCATCTATTGAACCACAATCAAATCTAACACCATCAAATTTATAAGCTATTACTTTACCCTGTTTTGCAAGAGTTAAAAGTGCATCTGTTATTTGTATCTCACCACCAATGCCTGGCTTTGTATCTTTAATAATGTCAAATATCTCAGGTATCAGTATATATCGTCCTATAATTGCTAGATTTGATGGAGCATCTTTTGGTTCTGGTTTCTCTATCATATCATCTACTTTGTAAACATTTTCTTCAATTAATTTACCTGATATTACACCATACTTGTTTGTATGTTCTTTTGGTATCTCTTCAATTGCTACTATACAGCAATCTGGATATTTAGAATAAAGATCTACCATTTGTTCTAAAACTGATTTAGAAATATTGTCACATAAATCATCTGCTAAAATAACAGCAAATGGCTCATCGCCTATAAGTGTTTGTCCTGTAAGTATAGCATGTCCCAAACCTTTCATCTGTAGTTGTCTTGTATATGAAAAAGTAGTATTGTTTATGATGTTTGTTAATGGTTTCAGAAGCTCCTCTTTAGAACCCCCTTTAATATTGTTTTCAATATCTGTATTTATATCAAAATGATCTTCTATAGCTTTTTTATATTTACTTGTAACTATAGCCATTGTATCCATTCCTGATTTTATGGCTTCCTCTACACCATACTGCAATAATGGCTTAGTAAGTACAGGTAACATCTCTTTTGGTATAGATTTTGTTACTGGTAAAAATCTTGTACCGTAACCTGCTGCTGGAAATAAACACTTTTTTATTGTTTTTTTATCATTCATATTTTAAACTCCTATGCTATAAAATTTAATTTTATCTAAAATACTCTTAACACATTAATTGCCATAAAATAAATAGCTTAATCAAACAATCCACTTCCAACTACATTGTATGTTATATTTTCAATCTCATCATCAACTTTAACACCACCAATTGCCCCTACAGGATGTTTTGAAATCTTTGCTAAATATGATATATTATCACCAAGTATATTTGATACATCTTTTGTATTGGTTGATTTATAAGCACCAAGCCCTATATAATCCAAATCTAAACTATTAGCTTCTAAAATCTCAATCTCATTATGAGTAGAAAGTCCTATTGTTTTGTTTGGATATTTTTTTCTTATAACTTTAAGAGTGTCTGGTTTTGATAAAGTAGGAAATAATTCTGATATATCTTCTTGACCAAGATGTAGTCCATCTGCAAACTCTAAAAGCTCTAGTTTATCATTTATAATAATTGGAATATCAGTTTGTTTTTGTAGATAAAGAATATTTTGTTTTTGAGTATCAAGTTTGTTTGTTTTGTCTCTATATTGTATATAAACAGTATTATGTTTTTTACAGATATTTATAAAGTTTTGAAGTGAGATATCAAACTTTTGTAAAGTTTGATAGTCACATAGTGCGTATATTTTGTTTTTATTTGACACTTAATTTAATTACGCAACATCTTTGTAAAATAGTTTTAATAAATCATGTAAAGTTTTTTTCATATTGTTTCTCTCAACAACCATATCTATACTTCCATGCTCTAGTAAAAATTCTGCTTTTTGGAAACCATCAGGTAGATCTTTACCTATTGTTTGTTTTATAACTCTTGCACCTGCAAACCCTATTAAAGCACCAGGTTCTGCCATAATAATATCACCTAAGAATGCAAAAGATGCACTAACTCCACCAAATGTTGGATCAGTTAATATAGATATATAAGGAAGTCCTGCATTATCAAGCTTTTTTAAAGCAGCACTTGTTTTTGCCATCTGCATCAAAGAGAATGTACTCTCTTGCATTCTAGCTCCTCCACTTGCACTTACGATGATAACACCTTGTTGTTTTTCCATCGCTCTATTACAAGCTCTTACAATTTTTTCACCCTCAACACTTCCTAAACTTCCACCTAAAAAAGAGAAGTCAAAAACTAAAAGTTGTACACCAATACCATCAATAGTACACTCTCCACTAACTACTGAAGATGTTTTTCCTGTTTTATGAAGAGCCTCTTCAAGTCTTTTTTGATAAGATTTACTATCGACAAAACTCAAAGGATCTGTAGGGTGTAGTTCACTATCAAACTCTACAAAACTTTTTTCATCAGATATAAGTTCTATCCGTTTTTTAGCTCCAATTCTCATATGAAAATTACATTTTGGACAAACATGATTTAAATTCTCAACCTCTTTAAAAAACATCAAAGACTCACAAGATGGACACTTCACCCAATGACTTTGATTTTCTATAAACTTAGGGTCATTTTTTTGTTTCTCTTGTTTTTCTAAAACTTCTGATTTTATTTTTTTAAAGAAACCTTTTAAATCAACATTTAAATCCATATATCTTCCTTACTTTCTATTATAGTGATATTTTATCTTAATTTTTCAAATAATTCAAGCTGATCTAATTGTTCCCATGGATAATCAGGTTGCCCCACTTGACCTCTTGCAGCTACATCTGCATACAAAAATGTTTCAGCACTAGGCTTATCAAGATTAAACTCTTTTGTTATCCAGTTTGGAGTTAACGCAAAATTTTCTTCTACAAATGTAGATAATGCATCATCATCTAAACTTGTATATGTTCCATATGTATCAACTGCAACCGAAGTTGGCTTTGCTACACCAATTGCATATGAAAGTTGAACTACACACTTAGTTGCTAAACCAGCTGCTACTATATGCTTAGCTATATATCTAGCTGCATAAAGTCCACTTCTATCTACTTTTGTATAGTCTTTAGAACTTTGAGCTCCACCACCAATTGGTGAATACCCACCAAAACTATCAACAATAAGTTTTCGTCCCGTTAAACCACTATCGTGTAAAGAGCTATGAGATACATATTTTCCTGTTGGATTTATATGAACTATACAATTATCTTTGTCATATAAATCTTCTGGTAATCCTGAATCATCTATCAACTTTTGTATTAGTTTTCTAACAGTTACTATATCCATACTTGCAACACAAGGTGCTGATACTACTATAGTATCAATATTTTGTGGTTTTGATTGTTCAAAGTTTTCTTTACAACCATAGTTCATAGTAACTTGTGTTTTTATATCAACACCCAATTCACTTGGATTTGTTAATGCATACTCATAAACTTTTTGCATTAAAACTCTTGCATATGTAATTGCACTTGGCATATAGTGTTCTGTTTCATTATCTGCATAACCAAACATAATCCCTTGATCACCAGCACCAGTCTCTCCGTCTTCTTGGTCAACCCCTTGGTTTATATCAGGAGATTGAGAGTTAAGTAAAACTT
>JAYEPD010000095.1:0-11356 GCA_034723675.1 Campylobacterota bacterium | reverse complement strand
GTTTTATTGGTTTATTCAGAATCAATATATAATAAAATATATATTCTATTCTTTTTATTTATATACTTTTCTTCTTCAATATCATTTAGTATTATTTCAAGTTCTTCTTGTCTTAAATTATCTTTCTCTAGTTTTATCATCAACTCTTTTTTTGCTCTTCCTCTAGCTAAATTTTCTTGATAATGTTTCCCTTTAAAGTGTTGATTTGCTTTTCCTACACCATAATATCTGTATTGAGTAACATTACCTTTTAGCCAAGTTGGTATACCATCTTTTTTTAACTCTTTCTTATTTGACTTGTTTATTCTATTTATTTTTATATCTGCTAATGGTTCAAATATACCATTTGGATATTTTTTTTTATATAATTTTAATAATTCTAAATCATTTGTATCTTTAACTTCATTCCAAAATAAGCTTTCTGATTCATTTGCCATAACTGTTAATGCAAATATTGTTATCAAAAAAATTAAGACTTTCATAGCTTTATAACCTTTGCACCATACCCACCCTCTTTTGCTGTAGCATCATTAAATGATACAACACTTGGATGAATTTCCAAGAACTCTTTTACTGCTCTAGATAATTTACCAGTTCCTATACCATGATATACTAACACTTCATCAAAACCTGCTATTAAACTATCAGATAAAAACTTATCAAGATTTTCTATAGCTTCATCGGCTCTTTGACCATGAAGATCAAGTTTTACATGCCCCGTACTTGGCTTTTCTACTTTTACATTAACATTCTTGGGCTTTACTTTTGGTATATTCCCACTTCTACTTAAGCTACTAATTGGAAGTTGTAGTTTCATCCCTTCATCTGTTTGAACAGTTGCTTTTTTACCTTTTATTGATATAAGAACACCTTTTGTATTATTATATTTTACTCTATCGCCTATAGATAAGCTTATAGGTTTAGTTACTTTTTCTACTTCTATTTCTTGCTTTTTTTTATGAGCTATATTTAATATTTGATGTTGCTCTTTTGTATTATTTGATTTAACTGCTTTTTTTACTTCATCTATTGCATTATTGTACTCTAACTCTAACTTGTCTTTTTTGTATATAAGTTCTTTATCAATAGTCTCTTTTTGCTCTTTAAGATTTTCTTCTAATCTTTTTGTATTCTCGATTTTTGTATCTAAAAGTTCAATTTTCTCTTTATATTCTCTTTCTAAATCACTACTTCTTTGTATAAGTTCATTTAGTTTATCTTTATCATTTCCATAAACCTCTTTTGCCTTTCTTATGACACCTTGAGGTATATGGTACCTTTGTGCAGTTTCAAATGCATAACTCCTACCAATAGTACCTTGTAAAAATTCATAAGTTGGTTTTCTATTTTCTTCATCATAAAGTGCTGCTATTAAGTCAACTTGTTTATTTGATGATAATAAAGCAGCTAATCTTTTATGATGTGTAGTAACTATAATTTTAATATTCTTTTTGATTAACTCTTCAATAATAACTTTAAATAAACTTGCAGCCTCATCACTGTCTGTACCCAATTCTATCTCATCTACCCCAACTATAGTATCGTGTTTGTTAAATAACTTACTAAACTCCAACATTCTTCCTGCAAAAGTAGATATGTCATTTTTTACACTTTGAGGATCATCTAAGATAGCATTTATATCTTTAAAATTACAAATAGTAGTTGATTTGTCACAATTAAATGGAATAAGATACTTAGACATATAAACTGCACTTAATATTGATTTTAGAAGCATAGTTTTTCCACCAGCGTTTACACCTGTTATCATAATCACATTTTTTGTAAAATCAACAGAAACACTTTTTGGATTTTGTAGTGCTGGATGTTTAAAATCAATAATCTTATTTATCTTATTATTATTTTTAGGAATTATAAAATTTTTATCACCTATTTTGGCAAATTGAAGTCTTGCCCAATAATGATCATATCTATCAAATTCTTTATTTATAAACTTAAGGAACATTAAATTTTTAGATAACATAGAACTAAATTCTTTTGTTATTTTATATGTAACTTCCTCTTTTATATTTAAAAGATCTGATTGTTTTTGTTTAAGTTCATTTACACTATGAGGTAAAACATAAAAAAAACCACCTTGACTTCTATCTAAAACTTTCCCTTTTAATACATGATTAAAACCTGCTCTTACCATCAATGTTTGTTCACCATGTACTAAGTGTACTTGATGATCAACTATATATGGTTGAATATTTTTACTATTTACAACTGAATAAAGTTTTTGTTTAATAGCATCTTTATTCGAATAAATATTGCTATTAACCCTATCTAAATCTTCATTGAAACCTTGTATCAATTCACCTTTATCATCAAATGCATTTACAATATTAAACAATTCTGTTGGTATAACTATTTTATCAATCCAATTTTCTAGTTTACCTGTAAAATTAAACTTTTTTAGATAATTAAAATAGGATATTATTTTAATAAATTCATATATTTCATAAAGTTTAAGTGTACTTTGCTTTTGTAGGTATAGTATCGCACTATCTAGATTTGAAAGTTTGGGAGGGTGTTTTAAACTATAATTTTCAAGCTCTTTTATAATAGAATGATGAATATTTATATCACCGTTTAAAACAATATCTTTTTCTCTACTTAAAAAAGATTTTAAACTATCTATATGATTTGTTAAATCAAGTTTTTCTATTATCATTATAAATTATTAACTAAAATTGCTAGTGCTACCCTATCTTTTATATGTAATTTTGTAAATATACTTCCAATATGTTTTTTTACTGTAACTAATTGAACATCTAATTTAGTTGCAATCTCTTTATTTGATAATCCATCTGCAACAAAGCTAGCAACTTGTTGCTCTTTTGTTGTTAAGTTCTCTAAAAGGTCATTTTTTTTAGTAGTTTCATTGTTTATATTAATATGCTTAATTATATAACTCATAAGTTGTGGATATAACCAAACATTCCCATCAATTACTGTATCTATAGCTTGTTTAACAATCAATTTATTTGTATCTTTACCTATATAACTTTTAAAACCTTTTTTTATCATATAAGCACCATGTGCTAATTTTGGTTCATTTACTAAAGCTATTGGATGTAATGCATTTGGTAATTTAACAATAAACTCCTCTATACTATCAATATCTTCAAACATATCTAAATCTAAAAGTAATACATCACTGTCATTTGACTTAGTATCTTCATATCTATTTTTTTCGATAATTTTTATATCAAATTCATTTGAAAACTCTTTTTCCCAATACTCTTTTATATTATCTGATAGCGTATATATATAAATCATTTAATCTCTTTGTGTTGTTTTTAGTATAGGTTTTAATAAAAATGACATTATTGTCTTTTTACCAACTAATACATCTGCATTTACAATCATACCTACTTTTATCTTATATTTTTCATTATTATTTAAATAATTCTTTTTTGTTTGAATATCAATAAGATAAAAATTCTCACCTGTCTCTTTATCTGTAATTGTATCTGGACTAATATTTATAATATTTCCTTCTAAATCACCATATATAGAATAATCAAATGCAGTTACTTTTAATTTTACTGCTTGTCCTATGTGTAATTTAGCTATCTCTTCTGGTTTTATTTGAACTTGTGCTACCATATCATGGTTTTTAGGTACTATTGTAACTAATTCAGCTGATGCTTGAATCGATGTACCTATAGTATGTGCAAATAACTCTTTTACAGTTCCATCTACAGGTGATCTTATAATAGTTCTACTAATAATATCCTCTAAATTTTTCTTTACCTCTTCAAGTCGTAATATCTCTGCTGATGTTTCATTGTATTGCATTGAAGCATTATTTTTAAAGTTTAACTTTGTCTCTTCAATTCCATCTTTTATCTCTTGTATTTGATTTTTAGTTTGTACTATTAACTCTTCTGCACTTTTTATACTACTTCTTAAATCATTTAAATCTCTTTGTAATACACCAAGCTCATATTTAGTAACAATTTTTCTTTTTTCTAATGCTTTTTTTGCATTAAATTCTTCTTCCAACATATCATAGTTGGTTTCTAAAATTTTAAATTTACTTTTAGCATCAACCAAAGAACTTTGTTTAGCATTTATCTGCTCTTCTTGTTTGGATACATTTTTTTGTAACTCTTTTTTATTTGTAATATAATAAATTTTTTCTAATTCTAAAAGTTTTTCATCACAATCATCTTCACATACAATATTTTCCATATCTTGGGATGTTGCTTCAGCTTTCAACCTTGCTTTTTTTGCCTTTAATTCCATAAGACTAATTCTATTTTCATCAAGTTTAGATTGATAAGAGATAGCACTAAACTTCATTAATATTTGACCTTTTTTTATACTATCACCTTCTGATACATAAATAGCAGATACAACACCACCTTCATGATTTTTCAAATTTTGAACTTTTGCTGTTGGTATAAACTTTCCAGAACCTCTTGCAATCTCATCTATATCAAAACTAACAGCATATATAAGGAATAAGAATATAAAACTTACTACAATTTTAACAACAACACTTACTTTGTAAGATATCGTATCTAAAACAGCTGCACTTGTTGTAGATACAAAATCTAATGCACCATTATGTAGCTTTTCCGAAGAGAACATTTTTACTTGTAGTTTATTTAAAAGCTTTTGTGGTGTTACATCGTGTATTACAAGGATAAAACCACTTAATTTTTTTTGAAAAAATAATGGATGAATTATAACTTTTGCATAAATCTCTTTATCATCAATACTATAAAGAAGTAGTTCTGTTCCCCATGATTCTACTGTTGAATTATCATCACTTTCATCTTTACTAGAACTGCTATTTTTAACATATTCACAACCATTATAAAACTTAGTTACAGATTCTGGTGCAATAAGTTTACTAAAACTAATATTTCTTAATGTTTCATCATTATAACCTAACATATCAGTAAAAGCTTTACTAACTTTTTGAACATTAAGATTTATATCAACTTCACTATAAGCCATATGTTCTTGTGATATTTCAGCGAAATTGTTAAGTTCAGTAAACCTTTCTTCCATCATCCCAGAGATTAGTTCATCATCTAAATTAAACATATTATTTCTTTGCTCCAGTTAATTGTCCTAAAACGATATCTTTTTTATCATCCATAATCTTTCTACCACTATCTAATACAATAATTCTATCAACCATCACTAAATCAGCAGGGTTATGAGTAATCAGAATCATAGTTTTCTTTTTTAATTTTTCCATCAAATTTTTTCTGATCCTCTGAGCTGTACCACTATCAAATGATTTTGTAGGTTCATCTAATATAAACAATGCACTATCATCTAAAACTGTTCTAGCAAGTGATATAGATTGTACTTGTCCACCAGATAAATTCTCACCTTTTTCTGCAATAGGAAGTTCAAAACCTTTTGGGTGCTTATCAATAAAATCAGTTGCACAACTGACTTTTGCAGCATTTATCAAATCTTCATCTGTAGCTTTTGTATTTTTTATCATTATATTACTTCTGGCTGTTCCAGCAAACAGTAAGTTCTCCTGTGCCATATAAGATACATTTGATCTAATCTCAACAGGGTCTATCTGTTTTACATCAATACCATCAATTAAAACAGAACCATCATCTTGATAATAAAACCCAAGTATCAATTTTTGAATTGTACTTTTTCCACTTCCAACTTTTCCTAAAATTGCAACTTTTTCACCTTGTGATATTTTAAAGTTTATATTTAATAGTTGTTTCGATTCACTTCCTGGATATGTAAAATTTACACCTTTAAATTCTATATCACCTTTAAAAGCTGGTCTTCTTACAAACTGTTTATCTGATGGATGTTCACTATCAAGATTCATAATATCTTCAATTGAATTATATGCAGCTTGAATATGTTGATAATATGCAATCATACCAGCAACTTGTCCCATAGGTCCCAATGCACGACCTGACATAATAACCGTTGCAATTAATGCACCAGTTGTAAGTACTTGAGCATCTATTAAATAAGCACCAAAGATAATAATTAAAACAGTATTAAGTTGTGTAACAAATCCTGAAACAGTACCAATAGCAGCAGATAATGTTTTTGTTTTTATACCTTTATCAGCAATTTCTCCTGTTGCTTCTTCCCATTTGTATTGATAAAAACTTAACGCATTTAAACTTTTAATAGTCTCTAAACTTGAAACTGCTTCTATTAAAACACCATTTTTTAAAGATGCTGCACCAGATGTTTCTTCAACACTTTTTAACATCTTTCCTTTAACACTTAAGGTATATAAAATAACTATTGCAATCGAGACAACTGTAACCCATACTAAATGTCCCGCTACCATATAAATAGTAAATAGAAATATAAAAACAAAAGGTAAATCAATAAGTATTGATATAGTACTTGATGCCATAAAACTTCTTATAGACTCAAACTCTTTTAGTCTATTGGCAAATGAGCCTATTGGTTTTGGAATTGCAGATATTTTTAAATCCATAACTTTTTCAAATATAATAGAAGACATAATAATATCTGCTTTTTTACCTGCAACTTCAAGTAAATAGGTACGGACAAACCTCAATCCTAAATCTATCATATAAACAACTATAACCCCTATAGCAAAAACCCATAAAGTGTCAAAAGCACTCGTTGGGATAACTCTATCGTAAACATTCATCGTAAAAATAGGTGTTGCTATCATAAAAAGATTTATCACAAGTGACGCTAATAAAACATCCTTATATATATATTTAATAGTATCTATTGTATCCCAAAACCAATGTTTGTGTTTGTTGTCTATAAGTTTAAAATCTTCTGATTCAAACCTAAATTCTCTTTTTAAGAAAAATGACATCCCAAAATACTCTTTTTTAAGATCTTCAACTTTCACTTTATTGACAACATCCCCAATCTCAGGAAATACAACAAAAGCGTTCTCTCTTGTGTCGTCAAAAGATTCTAAAATACAAGCATTTACTTCATCTGAATCATCTGTTTTCAGTAACATTATACAAGGTAATACAAGACTACTTAAATCATCAATAGCAATCTTTGTAACTCTTGTCTTAAATCCTGCTTTTGCTGCTGCTCTACTAAATAATGCTCTTGAACCATCTGGTCTAACAGAAAATAATTTTGGTGATGATTCCCCATCAGCAATTGGTAAACCTTCACTTAACACTTCTGCACTATATCTTTTTCCATGTAATTTTGAAAATATAACTAAAGAATCTAAAATAGAACTTTTTATATGATTTCTGTGTCTTATCAATTTTTATCCTTTACTTTTCATCTAATATAACCTCTTTTATTATACCTATATCTTGAAGTAATTTATATTTTGCTCTGAGTAATTCGTATTTATTGTCAATATATTGTTTTTGACCTGCATACAAATTATCATCAACATCTAGAAGTGTATTTCCATCGATTTTCATAAATTCATAATCATAAGTAGCACCTATTAACTCTTTTTCCCTTTTTTCAATAATTGTTTTAAAATATTTTTCCTTATTTTTAAGTAAACTATAATTGTTGTGTGCCAAAGTAACTACATATCTAATATCTCTTGAGACCTCTTTTCTTTTGTATAGTTTTTCTTTGTATTCATTTAATTTTTTTCTGTAGTTAAGGCTATCTTTCCCTGCATTATAAAGTTGTATTTTTGCCTCTATACCAACATATGTTTCTTTTGTTGTTAAATCATCATTTTTATTTTCAAAGCTTTCATCTAATATACTTTTTTTAGCTACAAAATCTATAGATGGATAAAAACTTACACTTGCTTGATCAAGTTTTTCATGATATAACTTTACATTCTCTTCTGCTTGAAGAACATCAGGAGAAGTGATTTCTGCTTTTTCTAAACTAATTGGTATATTATAAAAGTATTTACTTGTAGGATTAACTTTTTCAAAAAAATTTATATCTTGTTCATCAAAGTCAACAACTCTTGCCATCTTAGCCACTGAATCCTCATATAATCTTTTAAATTCAACAAAATTTACAGATTTTACTTTATACCTACTCTCTATTTTTGAAAAGTTTTTTAAAGATGTCATACCATTTTGAAACTTTATTTGCTCTTTTTTAAACCATTGACTATAATCATCTATATTTTTTACAATAAGACCCAATATCTCATCTTGTTGTTGTATCTCCAACCAAGCTTCTACTACTTTATAGATATATTCATTTTCCATTTTTTTATTTTCATGTTTTGTATAGTTGTAAGAGTGTTTTTTGATATCTATATCATCCCAATCTTTAAAGCCATTAAATATGTTATATCTTAGTGTTATATCTGCTGATTCTTCATATTCATGATTTGTTTGATCAGATTCAAAAAACTTCTTTTTTCCATAGTTTAAAGTTACTGTTGGTTTAAACAATGCTCTTGAGAGATCAATATCTTTCTGTATAGATTTAATATAATACCTTTTTGATTCTAAGGTAGGATTTTCTTGAAGCATCCTTTTTACATAAGTAGATAAATAAATAGTTTTATCTTCTATAGACTCAGTATTGGTTTCACTATTATCTTCACTAGAAGGTACAAAGCCATCTTTAAAAATAATTTGTATCTCGACTCTTCTTGAAGCATCTCTTAATTCTATTTTTTTTTCATTAAAAATAACTTCTGAGGATGAGATACCAATAGGGATAAAAATATCTTTTATCCAATTTCTATTTTTTTTAACTATCAAATGATCTATTCTTTTTATATATGCTAAAAAATTATCAGCTCTTTCTTGTGATAATATTAAGTTTAATTGGTATTTTTCCTCATCATTTGTTGCACTACCCATATTTGAAGATGCATGACCTTTTACCAAAACTTTTTTTATATCATCTTTATATTTTAAAAGTATCTTAAAGTATTTGGGAAATATATCATCTAGTGTATTTTTTAAAGTTCTATTTAACTCACTTTTTCCATTTTTAAATAAATATTTATTATCTTTAAATTTTAAAAGATTTTCATCCCTATCCCAAATGATACCATTTCTATCAAAATCATTTTTTAAAGTCTCTTCTATTTTGTTATTATAATCATCATAGTCTCCATAAAGTAAAGATGAGGAAAAAATAACAAATAAAAGTAACTTATAAAAAAAATTCATCCTATCTCCTACTAACATAAATTTTTATAATTTACTAAGTCTTGTGTAACATCAACTAATGCAATTACGATAAGTCTTTCATGAACTAATTTAGCATAGTTCATCTCATTTACTTTTATGATAAAATGGTGTGGAGAATCTATCTTGCTATCTTTATATGGGATAATTACTTTATAAAATCTTTTTGGATTTTGCAGAATATAATCTATCCAATAAGTACCCTCAATATATTGTTCAGATATATAATTTGGTGCATCACAAGGTTCAAATAGTTCACAAACACAATGATGATTTTGTCTAAATCCATCAAATGTTTCAAATCTATTAAAAAACCCCATAAACCTTTTGTTTGCTTGTGTTATCTCTTTACCATTATGCATAAACATCAAATTTGGTTGCATATTAAACAGGTTTTCAAGTTTTTTATCTTTATAGTCCATCTCATCTGTTTTTGAGTTTAAATCTTCATTTGTAACTAAAAGTCTTCTATTTATCTTATCAAGCTTAGATACTTTTGACAATACATAGATATAATTTATAAAAAATACAATAAAAATCATTGTAAAAACAGTTAAAACTATATGTATTTTTTGTATATTTTCTAACTCTGTATAATTTAATTCTACTAAGTTTTTAAATATAAAAAAAGTAACTTTTACATTTTTATTATCATCATAAATTTCATATTTTGATATAAGGTGATCACTACCTATATCTATATAATAATCATTTTCCCAATTATTTAATATTAACTCTTTTTTTATTTGACTTACTAGTCTCATCAAATAACTATCTACATTTGAATTTACAATATATCTATCATCTATAAATCTTTTAGAAAAAGATACATTTTGAACAACTAAATTAGAATCATCTTTATTTAAAATTGATATAGCTTTATAACCATCTTTTTGTAATAAACTCACCATATCATCTAATTGCCAAAATGTACTAAAATAACCATAAAAAGCATTATCATAATAAAGTGGTAAATTATTTACAAGTGTAGTTCCATATTGATTTGTTTCTATCTTTGTATTCATCTTTGGATACAAAAAGTCTAATTCTTTTTTAACTTTAACTTTTTCATCTGTTATCGTTTCCCAACTTCTTTTAAAACTATATCCTTTAGAATCTATAATCTCAACTTGTGTATCAACATAATCTTTTTTTGTTTTTATACTATCTATTAACCTCTCAAGATTTAATATATCTGGATTATAGTTTATCATACTATTTTTTAATATATCATTTTCTGATAGTGCTGAAGAGACAAGAGATATGTTATTTAACTTTTGATTGTACATATCTTTTATAGAAGTTATTATTTTATCATTTTCTTTTTGATATAACTTTTCAGTAAATTCCTTAGTTTGATTATCATAAATATATTGTGATATATATCCTGTTATTGCCAATAAAACTAAAATCAAAATACTAAATAATGTTTTAGAAGGGATAAAATTGTTTATATCAAAGCTTTTTTCTTTCATCTATTATCACCCTATATATTAATTATAGTAGTGATTATACTAAATAAAAACTTAATCAATTATTTTTTATAGTATCAAATAAGTAATAAAGGTGACCAAAATGGGATAATTTATCCCATTTTGACTTTATATCTTATAATTTCTTAGATTATTTCATATATTACATACCAGCATCTGTTCCATTTGTGTCGATGATAAGTTGTATCTCTTCTAAACCATCTGCAGAACCACCTGAATATGTACCTACACCATCTGTTGATGCTGATTCATCTTCTGTCCATGTATCTGTATCTAAACTTTCTACTTCCTCTTTTTCTACAAAAACTTCAAGTACTTCATCTGTACCTGACATATCAAGTACATCATCTGCACTTATACCACCAAGGTCAATTGCATCATCTTCATCATTTGTTAAATCTACTGCATCAATATTTTCACCTAAGTTTTCAAAATCAATCACATCTGTGTCTGAATTATTCTCAAGTATGTTGTAACTTTCATCTTCTATTACTGTTTCTGTAACTTCTTCAGTTACTTCAACAACTTCCTCTACTGCTACAACACTCGATTGATTTTCCTCTTGCCCTTGGGCAACAGTTTGCTCAATCTCCTCAGCTACAACTTCCTCAGCTACAACTTCTTCTTCTGCTACAACTTCTTCTTCTGCTACAACTTCTTCTTCTGCTACAACTTCTTCTTCTGCTACAACTTCTTCTTCTGCTACAACTTCTTCTTCTGCTACAACTTCTTCTTCTGCTACAACTTCTTCTTCTG
>JAYEPD010000094.1:0-2283 GCA_034723675.1 Campylobacterota bacterium | reverse complement strand
ATATAAAGTTGGCTTTTTTGATCAAAGCCATTTTTCAAATGTATTTAAAAGATATGTAGCAGCCACACCAAATGAGTATAAAGGGCATCTTTAAAGCTAGTATGTGTAATCGTTATCTATTTCACATATATCGATAATCTCTTTCCAAACCTTATTTGGCTTAAAATCTTTTGGTGCTATAAGCCTTGTATCTTTTTGCTTTAAAACTATTTTTTTATAGTGGTAGATAAACACAGAAACTCTATAGTTTTTAATACAGTGAATAAATACTTTTTTCTTTTGTTTTTGTAAAGTGCTTAAGATATAAAGGAATAGCTCTAGTTTATCAATTTCTGGCTTTTCCCAAGATATTGGTATATGGATATATGACATAACAAGCTTTGATACTATTTTATCTTCATCTTTTAAAGCTTTTGGGTGATCTAAAATAGCTAAATTTATCACTACATCAAAATCTTTTTTAGCTATCTTTTTAAATTGTTTTTTTCTTGGTTGTCCAGCTGTTGCTATATGCTTATTTACTTTTATATAGTTTAGAATATCTTTCATACTACTGAGCTCTTTTAAGCTGTAAAAGTCCAAATCCCATAGCTATAAATATACCACCAGTTATACGATGAAACCAAGCCATTTTATGAGTATCATTTAGGTATCTTTTAGCATTTTTTGCTACAAATCCATATCCTAAAAGTATAAAAAATGACAAAAACATAAAAGTGCTTGTGAGGATTAAAAACTGTGGTAGTATTGAAGCTTCTATATCTATAAACTGCGGAAATAAAGCTATAAAAAACATTATAGGTTTTGGATTTGTTACAGCTAGGAAAAAAGCTTCTAAAAAAAACTCTTTAGATGCTCTTTTATTGTGTTTGTGTGTATTTGTTTCAGATATATTTGGCTTGCCCACACTTTTAAATTGCTTGTATGCTAGATAAAAAAGATAAAATGCACCTACAACTTTAACTATCATAAAAAGTGTAGCAGATGTAGTTAAAATAGCACCTAACCCTGCAATAGAGATTGTAGATAATATAAATAATCCCAAGATATTAGCTAAGGATGATATAGCTACAGTTTTCATACCATTTGTAAGACCATTTGCAATGGCTAAAAATATAGCAGGACCAGGACTACTTATATAAAAAAATGCTAAAACTATATATACTAACAATGTATCTAAACTCATTTTATATCTTTATATTGTTTTTGATATATTTTTAGAAATAGATACGATAACACAATAGCTGCAATGGTTCTAATAGCAATCACCATAGTGAAATCAGCTCCAAATATCACAAAGAGTAGGGTGTCTTCAATAATAGCATGACAAATCATCAAAAAAGTGCCTATATAAAAAAGGTCATCTTTACTTATATTTCCTGATTTTGCCTCATCTATAAGGATTCCAGCTCCATAAGTGATACCTAAAAATACCCCTACAACTATAGAAAAACTTTTGCTTACATTTTTTTGTGATTCTAGGATAAATTTTCTTGTCTTTATAAAATCCATTATAAATATCAAAGCAGTTATAAGAAGTATGATTTTTATAGTTAAACTTATAGCACTAGATATTGAACCAACAATCAATGCACTAAAAGTTTCATAAGTTGTTTTTTCAAATACAGCATCGCTTAGTGTTGCATCAAACCAAGATGATGGCATAAGGTATGTAAGATAGGCTAAAAACAATCCTACAAAAAATCGTAAACTATAAGAGTATATATTTGGGATTCCTATTTTTTTCATAATCACACTCTCAACCACAAGTGAGTGACATACTCCTAAAAAGACAGCCAATATACTCCATTGGTGAGGGGTGAGTTCTAGTGGTGCTGCAAAAGCAACCGCAGCATAAAGATTTAAAAACATCCCACTTATAATAGCAAGTGATGTTTCAGCTGGAAGCCCTATGATAGTTGTAAATGGTTCTATCAAAAATGAGATATAAGATAGAGTGTTGTAAAAATATAATATATCAGCTAAGATATAAATAGGTATCACTAGTTTTATGATGATCCATCCGCTTTGAAGTGATTTGTATAATGTTTCTTTATAATTCATAGTAAGTATTGTATCTTTTGTTTACTTAATAGGGTTGTAAAATACTACAATTATTCTATATAGCTATATCACTTGATAACACCTGTTTTTATAAATGTTTCAAGTAAGTTTTCTGTAGTTATATTGCTTTTGTCTATCTGGAGTTTTTCTAACTCTTTACTAGTCTTTGCACTACTATTTTCTGATTTGTCTTCTAAATTGCTATTTATCTGTTTTATA
>JAYEPD010000093.1:7799-11467 GCA_034723675.1 Campylobacterota bacterium | reverse complement strand
ATACTGCAAGATTGTTTATGATGTTTGCTGCACCTCCAACCAAAGAGTTGGAATGGAACGATAGTGCAGTTGAGGGTGCTTTTAGATTTATAAGAAAGTTTTATGAAAATAGTTGTAAGTGTGAGGGGTCAAACGCTTCACTTATGGAAAGACTTGAACACAATAGTTTATCTAAAGATGAAAAAGAGGCTAGAAAAAAAGTATATGAAGCTTTAGTTAAAGCAGATGAAGTTATGAATAAAACATTTGCTTTTAATACTTTAATTGCTTCTTGTATGGAAGCTTTAAATGCATTAAATAAACAAGATAATCCAACTATATACCTTGAGGGTTATTATATAATGTCAAATATTTTAGAGCCAATTATTCCTCATACTTGTTGGGAGTTAAGTGAAAAATTATTTGCTAGAGAAAACTTTGATAATATACTTGTAGTAAAAGATGAGGTGTTTGTTCAAGATAGCATAGTTTTAGCAGTAACAGTAAATGGTAAAAAAAGAGGTGAAATAGAAGTATCACCTGATGCTTCAAAAGAAGAGATTCTAAGTATGGCAAAAAATAATGAAAATACTAAAAAATGGTGTGAAGGAAAAGAGATAATAAAAGAGATAGTTGTACCAAATAAGCTTGTAAATATTGTTGTAAAAGGGTAGAAAAGTTGAAAATATTTAGTTCTATATTTCTTACTTCATACTTCATATTTTTCGCATTTTCAGGATGTGGATATAAACCATCATCTTATTATGCTAAAAATGCTATAAAAGGTGATGTATATGTAGATATGGAGATAAATATAGACAATGCTCAAAATTCTGTTTTAATAAAAGATGCTATGAATGAAGTTGTATTAAATCAATTTAAAGCAAATCTAACATCAAATAAAAAAGATGCAGATACACTTGTAACTGTAAACTTAGCAAGTCTTTCTAATACAGCTGTTATATCTGATGATGAGGGATATATCAAAACATATAGAGCTACTGTAAATATAGATGTAAGTTATCAAGCAAAAGGAAAATCAAAAGTTAGTTTAAAAGTTACAAACTATTATGATTATTCTGTTGATTTTGATTCTGTTGTAACTGAACAAAAAAAACAAGAAGCTATTAAAATAGCTGCAACAAAAGCGTTAAGTGATATTTTTTCAAAAATAGCAGTTAGTACATTAAAAGGTTAAATTATAAGTAATTTAGTTGAATTTTTAGATAAAAAGTCTTTGTATTATGACAAAATAGATTATACAGTTATCAAAAAAGCTTGGAATATTTTAGAAAATCATATATCCATACCTTATGTAATACATATTGTTGGTACAAATGGTAAGGGTAGCACAGGTAGATTTATAGCTTCTTTTTTATCTCAAGAAAATAAAACAGTATTGCACTATAGTTCGCCACATATTATGAAGTTCAATGAACGGATTTGGATAGATGGTAATAATAGTAGTGATATAGAACTAAATAAGGCTCATAAAAAACTACAAGATATATTAAATAGTGATATTATTGAAAAATTAACTTACTTTGAATATACCACATTAATAGCATTATTATTAAGCCATAAAAAAGATTTTGTTGTCTTAGAAGCTGGTTTAGGTGGTGAGTTTGATGCTACGAATGTAGTTAAAAATAATCTTTCAGTGATACCAAGTATTGGACTTGATCATCAAGAGTTTTTAGGCGATACTATAAAAGAGATAGCTACTACAAAATTAAAAAGTTGTGATGAAAGTTTTATATTTGGACTTAATATAAATTCAGAAGTTATTGAAGTTAAAAATGAGATATTAAAAGATAAAAAAGAGTTAATTGTAGATAAAAATATCTCTTTTAAAAATGATTTACCAGAATATCTGGAAAACAATTTAAAATTAGCATTGAGTGTATTAAAATATCTAAATTTTGACAGTAAAATATACAAATTACCGAAACTATTTGGTAGGTATCAAAAAATATCTTCAAATATAACAATTGATGTAGGGCATAATCCATTAGCAGCAAAAGTAATACAGCAAGAGCTTTTAAAAGAGAAAAAGAAAGTTGTTTTAGTTTATAATAGCTATAAGGATAAAGATTATTGTAGTGTGTTAAAGATATTAAAGCCCGTAATAAAAGAGGTTCAAATAATAGATTGTAATGATAGTAGAATGATAAATAAAAATAAATTACAACATGAAATCAATAATTTATCGTTAAAATCTATAAATTTCGATATAATGAACTTAGATGTTGAAGATTATTATTTAGTTTTTGGGTCATTTATAGTAGTAGAAAATTTTTTGAAAGGTTATAAAAATATATGAAAAAAGAGCGTTTAGTTATAACAGTATCTGATATAAATAGTACAAAATCTTTTAGTGTAAATAAAGTTATAAAGAAAATTATTTTTTGGACATTATTGTCTACAATTTTAGCTTTTACTATTGGTTTTTTTACAATATCCAAACTTACAAATAGTGTAAATGATTTATCAACAGATAGAGATAAACTAAGTAAAGAAAATACAGAGTATAGTAAAGAGATACAAACAAAAATCTCCCAAATAGAAGAATTAGGTTCGCAATTAGAAGAGATAGAGGAGATAATAGGTATAGATAAAGATGATACAGCAAGTTTAATTCAAAGAGTCACTTTAGCAAAATTAACATCATCACAAAAAACTTATATGCTTCAGACTATACCTAGTGAATGTCCTTTAAAAGAATGTGTAACAACATCAAAATTTGGATGGAGAATGCATCCAATAACAAAGAAGCGACAGTATCATAATGGTCTTGATTTACGAGCAGCAAGAAGAACACCTGTCTATACTACAGCTGATGGAGTAGTAAGATATATCCAAGATAAAAATGAGGGTGCATTGGGACGAATTATAATAGTAGCACATAATTTCGGTTTTGAAACTGCATATGGGCATTTAAGATTTGTTGATGTAAAAGTTGGAGATATTGTAACAAAAGGTCAAGTTATAGGTAGAAGTGGAAACAGTGGAAGAAGTAATGGTCCACATTTACATTATGAAGTAAGACACGCTAGTAAAGTTTTAGATCCAATTGATTTTACTAAATGGAATATGAAAAATTATGAAGAGATATTTGAAAAACAAAGGAGAGTAGAATGGGAATCTTTGGTAAATCTAATAAGCAACCAGAACCACAAACTGGTACAACAGTAATAAATACAGGTACAGTACTAAAAGGTATGATAGATACAAAAGGTTCTATTTTTATAAATGGTAGATTTGAAGGTATAATAGTTGCTACAAATGAAGTAACAATAGGTAAAGCTGGAGAAGTTTTAGGTGAGATAAGATCTAAAATTTTGACAGTAAATGGTATGATAGATGGACTGTTTGATGTTGAGCAAGTAAATATCTTGGGTTCAGGTAGAGTGATTGGTAAAATGCAATACAATGAGTTACTTATAGAACAAAATGGTATTTTTGAAGGTGAAGGTAAAAAGAAAAATTCTACAATGAGTAGTAAGTACAATAAACTAGAGATAAATCAAGAGGTTTTAAAAGGATAAATATTTAGATTTTCTTTTAAAATATCTAATAGTTTAAAATTTATAACTACCAAATAATATTTATGGTAAAATGTATAGATTTTATATGTTTTAAGGAAAAAAATTGCAGTTTAAAGAGAAAAGAAAAAGTCCATTATCGGT
>JAYEPD010000093.1:0-7699 GCA_034723675.1 Campylobacterota bacterium | reverse complement strand
TTTTAAAATATCTAATAGTTTAAAATTTATAACTACCAAATAATATTTATGGTAAAATGTATAGATTTTATATGTTTTAAGGAAAAAAATTGCAGTTTAAAGAGAAAAGAAAAAGTCCATTATCGGTTATATTTGGTTTGATTGTTTTATTATTGATTGTAGGGAGTGCATATTTACATTTATCTCCTGCGTTTGAGAAAAATAAACCAAACATAATAGCAGATTCAAATATATATTGGAATTTAAAATCAAAAATTGACATAACTATAGAAGATGAAAGCGGAATAAAGTACTATAAAGTTATATTTAATGATGGTCAAAAAGATATTGTACTATCTCAAAAAGTTTTAGAAGAGAATAAAAGTAACATATCTTTTCAAATATCACCACCTAAATTGGATATGTTTTATAAAGGTGATAATGTTACATTAAGAATTGAGGCTATTGATAATAGTAAATGGAACTTATTAGAAGGTAATAAAGCTGTTAAAACTATAGCAGTTAATCTTGATACTAAAAAACCTGTTGCTAATGTTATATCAAACTCAAGATATATACAAAGAGGTGGAAGTGCTGTTGTAGTTGTAAAAGTAAAAGATGTAAATTTAGAAGATGCTTATATAACTTTTAATGAAGATGTTAAATTTAAACTTCAACCTTACTACGAAAAAGACTACTTTGTTGCTTTGGTTGCTTGGCCTATGCATATTGATGAATTTAACAGGGTGAACTTAATTGCTTATGATAAAGCAAATAATAAAACGATAACAAAAGTGCCATTTTATATTCAAAAGAAAAATGTAAAAATAGATAAGATAAAATTAAGTAAAAAGTTTATAAATAATATAAGTGCAAGTGTATTGGAGCAAAGTTTCGAAGAGACACCAGGAAATACAAAAGATATCTTTTTGTATTCAAATACAGTATTGCGTGAAAAAAATATCCAAACTATAGAAACTGTTGCAAAAAAAGCGATTGATAATGATATGGTAGAAAACTTCAATATCAAAGCATTTAAAAGATTAAGAGGATCTAAAACTGTAGCTAAATATGGAGATTATAGGCACTACTTTTTAGATGGAGAAAAGATAAATCAAGCATGGCATTTAGGAATTGATTGGGCAAGTGTAAAAAAAGCTCCTATTCGTGTTACAAATGATGGAAAAGTTATATTCAGAGATTATTTAGGTTTGTATGGAAATAGTATTATTATAGACCATGGTATGGGACTTTCCTCTTTATATGCACATACAAGTTCTCAGCTAGTAGAAGTTGGTGAAGAGGTAACAAAAAATCAAAAAATTGCAAATACAGGAGCAACTGGTGCAGTTTTTGGTGATCATCTACACTTTGGTATATTGATACAAGGGGTAGAGGTAAATCCAATAGAGTGGATGGATAAAAATTGGATTAAAGTTAGGATAACAGATATATTAACCAATGCTAAAAAACAAATAGATGGTAATTCATGAAACAAAGAACAATTAAAAAAAGTGTAGAGATAGTTGGCATTGGACTTCACAAGGGTGTTCCTGTTAAGATGAGATTAGAACCACTTGATGATGATATGGGTATTATTTTTTATAGAAATGATGAGGCTATATCTATACCTTTGACACCACAAAATGTTATAGATACAAAGATGGCTACAGTTATAGGTAAAGATGGTGTTGTTATATCAACTATTGAACATCTTTTATCTGCAATTTATGCTTATGGTATAGATAATTTAAGAATAAACCTTGATAATGATGAGATACCTATATTAGATGGAAGTAGTAGTGGTTTTTGTATGCTTTTAGATGAAGTTGGAATTGTAGAGCAAACTAAAAGTAAAAAAGCTTTAAGGATAAAAAAAGAGGTTGAGGTTAAAGTAGATAATAAATTTGTAAAACTTAAACCATCAAATCATATAATTTATGATTTTTCAATTGATTTTGAACATCCTGCAATTGGAGAACAATCTTTTAAATTTGATTATTCGATTGAAGAATATAAAGAGAATATAAGTCGTGCAAGAACATTTGGTTTTTTACACGAAGTACAATATTTGCGAAGTATAGGATTAGCACAAGGTGGAAGCTTGGATAATGCAATAGTACTGGATGATCAAAAGATACTAAACCCTGAAGGTTTAAGATATAGTGATGAATTTGTTAGACATAAAATACTTGATGCTATTGGAGATATGTCATTATTAGGATATATAATGATAGGGGAATATAATGCACATGCAGGAAGTCACCATCTAAATCACCTACTTACTAAAGAGTTATTAAAAGATCCTTCTAATTATGAAATTGTATCTTTAGATGAGGTAAATGATGAAGCAAAAAATCTTCAAAAAGCTTATGCTACAGTATAATAAAGTAAAAATATGAATGCAATAAGTGTTTTAGTTATATCTATATCAAATCCTATTTTAGTAGGTATATATAAAGATGGTATATTAATAGAAGAGATTTCGCAAGATGGTAAAACAAGTGATATATTACCTTTGATATTTAAAGAGATTTTAAATAAATATAATTTAAAAAATATATACTATGTTAATGAACCAGGAAGTTATATGTCTATAAAAATATCATATATATTTTTAAAAACATTAAGTATTGTAAAAAACATAAATTTTAAATCTATAAATGGTTTTGAATTTAATAATAATTCCCCTATTAAGGCATTGGGAAAAAAATATTTTTTTAATAATAAAAATGGCGATATAGTTATTGATTTTTTAAAAGAAAGTGATATTATAGAACTATTTAAATTACCAAATTCAATAGAAGATTTTGATTTTAAAGATTGTGTATTGCCAAAATATAATTTACCTGTTGTGTAAAATAAAATTATAAAAGGAAAATAATTGAAAATAAGTGTACCAGCTACAAGTGCTAATCTAGGTCCAGGTTTTGATACTTTAGGTTTAGCTATAGATTTAAGAAATGAGGTTATAATAAAACCAGCAAAATTTCATAGTGTATCTTTAAGAGGTGAAGGTTCTAATAATCCTAAATTAAAAGATAATAATATGTTTATATCAACTTTTAATGACTTTCATCAAAATTTAAATAGTGATAAACAACAGTTTAGGTTTGAATTTACAAATCAGATTCCACTTTCTAGAGGATTAGGTAGTAGTAGTGCTGTTATTGTTAGTGCAATAGCTTCAGCTTATGCTGTAGAAGGGATAGCATTACATGATAAAAAACTATTAAATTTAGCTTTATCTTATGAATCACATCCTGATAATATTACACCTGCTGTGATGGGTGGTTTTACGGTTTCAACTATACATGAAAATGAAGTTTTTTTTATCAAAAAAACTATTCCAAACAATTTAAAAGCAGTTGTTATTATACCAAATAGAGCGATCTCAACAAATCTTTCAAGAAAAACATTACCATTTAAGTATAGTAAAGAAGATACAATTTTTAATATATCACATAGCTCACTTCTAACAGCAGCATTTATGAGTGAAGATTGGAGAACATTAAAAAAAGCATCAAAAGATAGAATACATCAATATTATAGAATGAAACAGATGCCAGAACTATTTGCTGTTCAAAAAGTAGCTTTACGAAATGGTGCGTTGATGAGTACACTCTCTGGATCTGGTTCTACATTTTTTAATCTAGTTTATTCTAAAGACAGTGGAAGGTTGGTAAAAAAACTTGAAGAAAATTTTCCACATTTTAAGATACTTGTACGCGATTTTGATAATAACGGTGTAATCGTAGAAAATTAAGGGCAATTTAGATAAAATGTTAAAAATACCAATAAGAACATGTGTAGTTTGCAGAGATAAACATCCACAAAAATTATTGAATAGATTACAATGCAAAGATAAAAAACTTAATATTTTCAATGGAAATGGTAGAAGTTTTTATATATGTGAAAGTTGTTTTTTTAATGAAAAACAGTTAGAAAAAGCATTATATAGGTATTGTAAAAATAAAGATAAATATATCGAACAACTGAAGGAGATATTAGGGAATGGAAGACAAAGTTAGAGTTTTTGAGATAGCAGAAGAAGCTGGTTCTACAAGTGCAGAAGTAATAAAGAAAGCAGCGGATTTAAATATTGTTGTTAAGTCACCACAAAGTTCAGTTTCATTTGAAGAGGCAGAAGAGATTGCAGGGTACATAATGACAGGTAAAAGTAAGTTGTTATCAGTTAAAAAAACACAACCTAAGATTACAAAAAAATCAGCTACTAAAGTTGAAGATAAAAAAGAGGAAACTACTCCAGTTGAAAAGATTGAAAAAGTGGTAGAACCTAAAAAAGAGAGAGTAAAATCAGCAGTAAAAGTTGTTAAAAAAGAGTTACCAAAGAGAAGTGAACTTAAAATAGTAAGTAAAAAAACTACTCCTGTTGCAAAAGAGAAAAAAATAGAAGTTGTAGAAAAAGTTGAAGAGACTAAAAAACCTGAAGTTGTAAAAGAAACTGTTGAGGAAGTAACTGCAAAAAAAGTTGATGAACCAAAAATAGTTAAAGCAGAGATAAAAAAAGTTGAAGCACCAGTAGAGGTTAAAAATACAAATGGTGAACCAAAATTAGTATTGAAAAAAAGAGGTCTTACAATAGTTAAGAAAAAAAGACCAGTCTTCGACAATACTCCAGCAGCACCTCAATCTAAAAAACAAAAAATGGCATCAATGAGTGATCTTTTTGGAGCAAGTGCTGATTTAAAAGAGGAATACACTCCAAGGTCTAAAAAAACAAAAACTAAACAAAGTGCAAAAGGGCATGAAAAAGGTAAAAGTTTACAAGTAGATGTTACAGGAAATTCTGACTTTAGAGAATCAGATGAATCAATTCTAGGGGAAGAGGTTGTATTGTTGGATATGGGTCTTATGGAAACATCTAAATTTTTACAAGAAACACCTAAGCCTAAAAATATAAGAACTACAAAACCAAGTGCTTTTGGAAATCAACCTCGTGGTATAAAAAGAAAAGGTAAAAAGAAAAAGTATGTTAAAAAAGTAGAAGTTGAAGAGATTACTGAAGTAACTATACCTGAAGATTGTAGAGTTTATGAATTTGCTGAAAAGATTGGTAGAACAGCTGGTGATGTAATAGGTAAACTATTTATGTTAGGTATGATGGTTACTAAAAATGACTTCTTAGGTAATGACGAAATTGAGATACTTGGTGAAGAATATAATATAGAGATAACAATAAAAGATGAACTAGAAGATGTAAACTATGAAGAGAGTTATGAAGATGAAGTTGTTGATAAAACAAACTATATAAATAGACCTCCTGTAGTTACAATAATGGGACATGTTGATCATGGTAAAACTTCTCTTTTAGATAAAATCAGAAGTTCAAGAATAGCAGCAGGTGAAGCTGGTGGAATAACACAACATATATCGGCATATACTGTTAATAAAAATGGTCAAGATATAACTTTTGTTGATACCCCTGGACATGAAGCTTTTACATCTATGAGAGTTAGAGGTGCTAGTGTTACTGATGTTATTATTTTAGTTGTAGCAGCTGATGATGGTGTAAAACCTCAAACTATAGAATCTATTAAGGCTGCAAAAGCAAGTGGTGCTCCAATTATAGTTGCTGTTAATAAGATTGATAAAGAAACTGCAAATATGGATATGGTTAAGTCTGGTATGGCAGAACATGATATGACTCCTGCTGATTGGGGTGGAGATATTGAGTTTATAGGTGTTTCTGCATTGACAGGTGAGGGTATAGATGATTTACTTGAAAATATACTTATTCAATCTGAACTTTTAGAACTTGAAGCAGATCCAACTGCATTGGCAAAAGCAACAGTTATAGAATCTTCACAAGTAAAAGGTAAAGGAGCAGTTGCTACTATAATTGTACAAAATGGTACGCTAAGAGTTGGTGATAATATTGTTGCAGATACAACATTTGGTAGAGTTAAAGCTCTACTTGATGATCAAGGAAAATCAGTAAAAGAGCTAGGTTTAAGTAGAACAGGTCAAGTTGTTGGATTAGGAGATATTCCTATTACTGGTTCTGCATTAGTTGCTCAAAAAACAGCAGCTGAAGCAAAAGATATTGCAACAACAAGAGCAGAACATGCAAGAGCAAAAGAGCTTAGTGCATCAACAAAAGTATCACTTGATGAGATGGCAGCACTTATTGCTGAGGGTAAAATAAAAGCATTACCAGTTATCTTGAAAGCTGATGCAGGTGGTTCACTTGAAGCTATAAAATCAAGTCTTGAAACTATAAAAAATGATGAAGTTAAAGTAAAAATTATATCATCAGGTGTAGGTGGAATAACTGAAGCTGATGTGTCATTGGCTAGTGCTAGTGATGATTGTATAATCTTAGGATTTAATGTAAGACCTACAGGTGCAGTTAAAACTAAAGCTAAATCAGAAGGTGTAGAGATAAAAACATATAGTATTATTTATGCACTAATTGATGAAATCAAAGCTACACTATCAGGTATGATGACAGCTATTGTTACAGAAGAAAATACTGGTCAAGCACAAGTTCTTGAAACATTTGTTGTTCCTAAAGTTGGAACAGTAGCTGGTACAAAAGTTACAGATGGTAAAGTTGTAAGAGGTGGATTGGCAAGAGTTATTAGAGATGGTGTGGTTGTTTATACAGGTGCAATTAAATCTCTTAAACGATTCAAAGATGATGTTAAAGAGGTATCAAATGGTTATGAGTGTGGTATTATCTTTGAAAGCTTTAATGATTTAAGAGTTCATGATTATATTGAAACATTTATAGAGCATAAAGAGGAACAAACAATAGATTAAAAAAAAGTCTATAGATGCACAATCTTTTACAAAACTTAGCATTTGAGGTACTATAGTACATCTTCATACTAAGTTTTGCAAAACTTCATACATCTATAGACTTTTTTAGTTTGATGATGGGAAAGAAAATGAAAGATAAAAGTATAAACTTACAAAGAACAGAATCTCTTCTGGAAGAATTAATACCTGAGGCATTAAGCTCTCTTGGAGATCATAGAATAACATCTTTAACAATTACTGAAGTTGACTGTAAAAATGGTAAATATGATGCAAAAGTATATTATGATGGAAGTGATTTTGATAAAGCAGAGCTAAAAGAGATAAGAGCAACTTTACGAAAAGCAAATGGTGCAATAAAATCATATATATTAGGTGCAACATCTTGGTATAAATGTCCAGATTTTACTTTTTTAGAAGATGATATGTTGGAAAAAAGAGCAAGGATGGAAGATCTATTTGCTCAAATATCTACAAAAAATACAAAAAAAGATGAAGAGTAAAAAATGGAATTAGAAGAGTCTATAAAATTAACTGTTGAGGGTTGTGGTGTTGAGCTTTATGATATAGTTCAAACAAAAGAGCATAAAACAAATATACTAAGAGTTTATATAACATCAACAGATGGTATAAATCTAGACCAATGTGCTCATGTAAGCCGTATGCTATCACCACTTTTAGATGTACAAGAACCAATGAATGGTAAATATACATTAGAAGTAAGTAGTCCAGGTATTGAGAGAAAATTAAAAACACTGAACCATTTTAAATGTTCTATTGGAAGTATGGTAAAGACAAAAGACCTTTCAACAGAAGTTATAAAGGGTGAAATTATCAAAGTTGATGATAATATTGTGACTATAAAAGATGAATCACAAAATGAGATCTCTTTAAACTTTGATGATATTTTATCAGCATCAACTTATTTTGAATGGAA
>JAYEPD010000092.1:0-11575 GCA_034723675.1 Campylobacterota bacterium | reverse complement strand
TATCGACTTACCCTAAAAATGGGTTAGCATATAATGCAATTAATGCAATTACAAGTGTATAGATAACTTGAGCTTCAATCATAGCTAGTGCTATAAACATTGTAGTCATAAGTTTTCCACCCATACCTGGATTTCTTGCAGTTCCAGCAATAGTAGCAGCAGCAGTATTACCCATACCAACAGCTCCACCAAGTGCAGCAAGTCCTAGACCAATACCAGCAGCAAGTACTGAGTAAGCTTTCAATGTTTCATTTGCAACATTTGCATCAGATGCAAAAGCAGCAGTTGCAATAGCAACCATTAAGAATAAAATTTTTTTCATTCGTAATTCCTTTTTTATATTTTGTTTAAAAGTCCGTTCGGATAGCGTAAACAATAATTAAATTGCCAACAGAGATATAAATACCAACTGTTTCCCTACTTAACACTTTTGTAGCGTGATTATACCCTATAGTATTTTAAATACAACTAAAGCAAAGCTATATTAGCCCAATATTTAGCTCAATCTTGTATTCAGTTTTGCTTAAGATTAAAGGAAATAGCTTTACTAGCAAATAAGTTTTTATCTATTTTCAGACTATCATATATTAATGTATGGCTCTTAATCTTCAAGTCACGCGTAATTTCTTTGTTAATCTTAAGCAAAACTGAATACAAGATTGGGCTACCCAATATTCAAATCACGCGTAGTTCAACCCTACAATAAGTTTATTTTTTATCCAAAAAAGAGTATAAAGAGTTTATCTCTTTATCCCATATAGTTTCATCTATAGTTTCCAATATAAGTGGTATATCATCCATCCTGTCATCATTCATTATAAAGTTAAAAGCATCCCATCCTATCTCACCCTCACCTAAACTATGGTGTCTATCTACCCTACTTCCTAGTTCAGGTTTAGAATCATTTATATGCATACCCATTAAAAACTCTCGTCCAACTATTTTATCAAAGTCTGACCATGTTTTATCGTATGCCTCTTTAGTTCTTATATCATATCCTGCTGTGAACATATGACAAGTATCAATACAAACTCCTATTCTACTTTTATCCTCAACTCTATCTATGATATACTCTAAATGTTCAAATTTATAACCTAAATTTGTCCCTTGACCTGCTGTATTTTCTATCACTGCTTTAACATTTTTTGTTTTATCTAAAGATATGTTAATTGACTCAGCAATTAGATCTAAACACTCTAACTCTGCATAATGTAATTTTTCATTATATTCAGGATCTCTTTTCCCAAACTTTTGAAGATGACTTCCAGGGTGAAAATTTAATCTATCAAGACCTAATATATCACATCTTTCAAGCTCATCTATAAAAGCGTTTCTTGATTTTTCTAGTTTTTCATTATCAGGATTTCCTAAATTTATAAGATAACTATCATGTGGAAGTATATGTTTTGGTAAAATTCCAGACTCTTCAAGGTTCTTAAACCATCCATCTAATGTTTTTATTTCAAATGGTTTTGCATCCCATCTTTTCTGATTTTTAGTAAAAAGTGCAAAAGCTTTTGCTCCTATTGCCATAGCATTTAAAGGTGCATTTTGTACTCCACCACTTGCACTTACATGTGCGCCTACAAATTTATTCATATTTAACCTTTATTAAAATATTGTTTTTTTTATCTTTATGATAGATATTCTCTTTTGAAAAAAGTTTATATAAAAAATCATTTTCATATCTTATATCTAAATATTTTTCATTAAACTCTTTAGAATTAATACACTCTAAACTACTTCTACATATCTCATCTTTGTATATTTTTAAATCTAAAACTATATTACCTACATTAAAAATCTGCAAATGTATATAATTTTCATATTTATATACAAAACCTTTATCATAAAACTTCATATTTGGTGTTTTAAAAATTATAATTGCACTTTTTGAGACAATTGGTTTTTTTACTGAACATCCAATAAATAAAACACCAACAAACAATAAAATTATTCTAAATTTTGATACGATTTTATAATCTCACTTTTAAGGTCTCACAATTGGTAATGCCATTTTAATTTTCTGAGGATATTCACCAAACCACTTTAAATATATATCGTCATATGTACCATCTTTTTTTGCTTTTTGAAGAGATAAGTTTATAGCATCTCTATAGTTTGATTGATTTTCATTTACTCCCATACCATATGGTTGTATTGATATTTGTTCATTTAGTACTTTTAAAACACCTTTACTATCAATTACTTTTGTAGTACACCATGCAAAGTCTGTAGATATAGCTGCTATTTTACCTCTTTTAAGAGCCAATAATGCTTGTATAGATTCTTGAAAATATACTACTTTAGCTTCTGGATTTTTCTCTTCTATAGCTTTAGCAGATGTACTTCCATGCATAACGCCGATTGATTTACCTGAAAAATCTTTTAGTTTTTTCTCTTTTGCATAACTTCTTACAAGTAATGCCTGATAATCTAAAAAATATGAATCTGTAAAATCAATATCTTCATCTCTTTTCATTGTATGTGTCATAGATGCTGCTATTAAATCTATCTCTTTTTTTAACAAAAGTGGTATTCTTGACTTTGAACTTACTTCTACTAGACTAAGTGCAACATCTAAATCATCTGCTATATATTTTGCCAAATCAATATCAAATCCAACAACTTCACCATTTTCATTTAAAAATCCAAACGGTTTAACGTCATATTTGACACCAACTTTTAAAATTCCTTTCTTTTTAATCTCTACTAATTTATCAGCATAAAGTATTGTATTTGATACTGTAACAATCAATAAAAATTTTAATAAATATTTAAACATATATCTCCCTTGCTTTAAAATAGTTAAATTCTACTAAATTTTACTTTAAATTCAAGTTATAACTATAATTATTATGATAAACTTTGATATGTTTACAGGACTTATAAGAGAAATGGCAACCGTTATTAGTTTTGCCAATAATATTTTAACACTAAAAGCGATATACAAACCAAAAGTTGGTGATAGTATTGCAGTAAATGGAGCTTGTCTTACAGTAATAAGTATCTTTGATGATACTTTTTGCGTAGAACTTTCACCAGAATCACAAAACTTACTTGCATTAGAAAATTATAAAGATTTAGTGCATATTGAACCTGCTATGATGATGGGTGATAGATTTGAAGGTCATATAGTTCAAGGGCATATTGATTGTATCGGTAGTATCATCGATATAAAACAAAATGGCAACTCGACTGATTTTTATATCACTATTGCTGATCAATATTTAAAATATGTTATAAATAAAGGTTCTATCACAATAGACGGTATAAGTTTAACCGTAAATGATGTATCAAAAAATAGTTTTCGTCTTACAATCATACCTCATACTATAGATAATACACTGTTTAAAACTTACAAATTAAATTCTAAAGTTAATGTTGAAACTGATATGTTTGCAAGATATGTTCATAATATATTTAAAAATGAAGATGAACTCTCTTGGGAAAAAGTTGATACTATTATGGCTACTTATCATTAGTATTTGAGCTATTTTTATCATAAATATAATAATATCTATTACTAAATGTATCCGCATATACTTCAGCTTTCACATTTTTAGTATTTTCATTTACAATTATATCCGTAACTCTTCCAACTTTTATACCATATGGGTATATATTGTCCATTGAACTTGTAATAATCTCATCACCAACTTTTATATCTTTCCAAATGGGTATATATTTTATTATTAATTTCCCACTATCATCCATACCTGAAGTTATACCTGGTGCATTATTTGAGCCTATAAAAACTGTATAATTTGATCTAGAATTTTGATTTAGATATGCAATTGTTTTTTTCTCTTTATTAAAAACAATACCAGCACTATACCCATCCAATGTCAATAAAGCAACTATTTTATTATTTTCTATATTATTTTTATCTATAATCACTCTTGAAAAATCATTAAACTTATAATATGACAATACTTTTATTTTCTCATATTGATAATCATTATTTATTTGTAAATTTATATTTTTATTTAACTCTTTAAGTTGATTTAACTTTTTTTCGTAAAGAATTTTATAGTGTTGATTATTTTTGTTTTCTAATGATAGTTTATCTATATAACTGAGTTGATTTAAATACTTATTAAATAACACACTCATACTAACAAAACTATCAATATAAAAAGATTTTATATCACTGTTTATCTCATCTATTTTTTTTAGTAAAACTCTTTCAAGATTAAATAGATATGAGATCCCCATCAATAAAATGATGAGGAAAAAAGATAGTTTTTTATTCATTTGAGATTAATTTAAGTAAAGAATCCTCATCTAAAGTTTTACTAGTACCATAAGCAACAGCCAAAAGTGGTTCATCAGCAACTCTAACAGGGAGTTTTATATCTGTAGAAAGATACTTTTCAAGTCCTCTTATCAGTGCTCCCCCACCTGTTAATACAACACCATTATCAACAACATCCCCTGCTAAATCAGGTGGCATATCTTCTAGTACTTGGCGAACAGCAAGTGATATCTCTTTTAAAGGTTCAGTTAAAGCTGTTCTTACCCCTTCACTTGTTAAATCAATAGTTGTAAGAAGTCCAGAGCTATCTCTACCTTTTACTTTTATAGTTGTATCTTTTGGTTGTTTTATAGCTGTTCCAATTTCAAGTTTTATACTTTCTGCTGTTCGTTCACCTATATAAAGATTGAAATTTTGTCTAACATAGTCAATTATAGCTTTATCAAATCTGTCTCCTGCTACTTTTATTGACTTACTTAAAACCAATCCCCCTAAAGATGTTACCCCTATCTCAGTTGTACCTCCACCTATATCAACAACAACATAACCATCAGGACTACTTACAGGAATACCCGCTCCAATAGCAGCAGCCATAGGCTCTTCTACAAGAAAAACTTCTCTAGCTCCTGCACTAAGTGCAGATTCTTTAACTGCTTTTCTCTCAACTTGAGTAATACCATGAGGGATACATATAATAATTCTTGGTCTTAAAAATGACTTTCTATTATGTGCTTTTTCTATAAAATATCTTATCATACGCTCTGTCATCTCAAAGTCTGCTATAACTCCATCTTTCATAGGACGAACAGCCTGAATATTAACAGGTGTTTTACCAATCATCTGCTTAGCTTCTTTACCAACTGCTAATATTTTATCTCTTCCATATCTATCATGTTGAACTGCTACAACCGAAGGTTCATTTATAATGATACCTTTACCTTTTACGGATACCAATGTATTTGCAGTACCTAAATCGATTGCCATATCACTTGAGAACCAACCTATAAATTTATCAAAAATCATTATTTTCCTTTTCTTTTATTATGCTACTTTTGGTAATTCTAGTTTTTTTACAACATCTTCTGTAATAGTAACAGTTTTACCTTTATATTCAGGTAATTCATACATTACATCTAACATAATATCTTCCATTATAGATCGAAGTCCTCTAGCACCTGTTTTTCTTTGTATAGCTGCTTTTGCTATCTCTTTTAAAGAGTCATCTGAAAAGTCCAATGTAACTTCATCCATTTTAAATAACTTAACATACTGTTTTACAAGCGAATTTTTTGGTTCTTTCAAAATATGTATCATAGCTTCTTCATCTATCTCTTTTAAGATTGCAGTCATATGAAGACGACCTATAAGTTCAGGAATTAAACCATACTTTACTAAATCATCAGCTTCTATTTTTTCCATTATATTTTCTTGCTCTTGTTTGCTTTTTTTCTCTTGATTAAAACCTAAAATATTACCACCTTCTCTCTTGCCAATGATATCTTTCATACCATCAAAAGCACCACCACAAATAAATAATACATTTGTAGTATCAAGACTAATTGCATCTTGCCCAGGGTGTTTTCTTCCACCTTTTGGTGGAACATTCACGGAGCTTCCTTCAACTATTTTAAGTAGTGCTTGTTGAACCCCTTCACCACTTACATCTCTTGTGATACTTCTATTCTCAGACATTCTTGCAATCTTATCAATCTCATCAATAAAAATGATACCTTGCTCTGCTTTTTTAATATCACCATTGGCTGCTTGTATAAGTCTAGTTACAACATTTTCTACATCATCTCCAACATATCCAGCTTCTGTTAAACTTGTAGCATCGGCTATTGCTAATGGAACATCTAAATATTTTGCAATTGTTTGAGCTAACAATGTTTTACCACTACCTGTAGGTCCTATTAAAAGTACATTTGCTTTTGTAAGCTCTGTTGTATCTTCATTGTTTTCTTGTAAAAATATTCTTTTATAATGATTATAAACAGCAACACTTAGAACTTTTTTTGCTCTATCTTGACCTATTACATATTCATCTAAGATAGTTTTTAACTCTTTTGGTGTCAATACCTCTTGATTTTTAGTTACATCTAAACTTTCAGTTTTACTATTATTTTTATTTTGATTCTCTTTATGATTTTGTATTATCTCATATGCAGATTTTGCACATGATTGACAAATAGTAGACTTTTCACCTGCTATTACTGGATTTTGTTCTGTATCTTCTACTCCACAAAAGTCACATATTAAATTATTTTTACTCATATATTTTATTTCCTTATAAAGGGTATTCCTCTTTTTGTATTTTTAACAAAAAGGGCTAATTGTTTTACATATTCATTATCTGATGATTTTAAAATCTCATTTGCTATATCTGCAATTGGTAATCCTGAATCAAATATATCTTTATATGCTTTTTTTATTGCATTTATATTACTTCTATCTTTAAATCTTCTTCTAAGACCATTAATATTTAAGCTTCTTAAAGTTGCTCTATTTCCTTCACATATACAAAAAGGTGGAATATCTTGTACTAAAATAGAACCTCCACCAATCATTGCATTTTCACCAATTTTACAAAATTGATGTATTGCACTCATACCACCAACTACTACATTATCATCAATCTCTACATGTCCTGCAATTGCAGTACTATTTGCTACTACTATATTGTTTCCTAAAATACAATCATGACCTATATGTACATGTCCCATTAGTAAACATCCGTCACCTATAATAGTTTTATAACCACCTCCAGCTGTTCCTGTGTTTATAAGAGTATGCTCTCTAATAGTATTGTTATCACCTATTATAAGTTCTGTTTCTTCACCATCAAACTTTAAATCTTGCGGAATAGTACCTAAAACAGCATGAGAAAAAATCCTATTATTTTCCCCTATTGTTGTTTTTCCTTCTATTACTACATGACTATGAACTTCTGAATTAACACCTATAACAACTTTTGAACCTATAACACAAAATGCTCCAATTGTTGAACCTTCACCAATTATTGCACCGTTTTCGATTATTGCTGTTTTGTGAATATTTATCATTTTTTTACTTATTTATCAACTATCATAGCTTTTAATTCAGCTTCTGATACTAACAAATCATCTACAAATGCTTTAGCACCAAGAACAACAAGATTTTTTCGATGTTTTAAAACTTCAATTCTATACTCTAATCTATCACCAGGTTTTACTGGATTTCTAAATTTTGCACCATCAATACTCATAAAATACATAACTTTATTTTTCATCTCCTCTTCACTATACCCACCACTTTTAAATGCAAGTATTCCACCTGCTTGTGCCATACCTTCAAGTATCATAACACCTGGATAAATTGGATGACCAGGAAAATGACCTTGAAAAACTGGTTCACTTATTGATACATTTTTATATGCTACTATATCTTTTCCCTCAGTCATACTTACTACTTTATCTACAAGTAAAAATGGGTATCTATGTGGAAGTATCTTTTGAATCTCTACAACATCTAACATCTTTTTTGTCTCCTATTTAACGCTCTATATCTCTTTTACATAATTATTATTAGTATTTATTATAGCAAATTTATACTATAATTATTATAAATTGAAATAGTAACAGATTGGGCTTAGTTCAATCCTAAGATAAGTTTTACTTAAGATTAAAGGACACGACGGAGTCTTGCTTTACTTTAATAGCTTTACTAGAAAAGTAATTTTTATCTATTTTTAGAGCTAAATATATTAATATATGGCTCTTAATCTTTTAGTCACGCGTAATTTCTTTGTTAATCTTAAGTAAAACTTATCTTAGGATTGCACAAGATTGAGCTATAAAATAATGTTAGTTAAGATTTTTAAAGATATATTTAAGATAATAATATTAAAATCACATAATTTAAATCAAAAAGGATGATTAATGTATAATAGAGAATATTTAGGTAACAACAATGATGATGCAAGTTACTCTAAAGATGAAGCATATAGTTCATCACAAGAACAAACTGGTGCACCCGCTAATTTAGTTGCTTTTTTAAAGAGTACTTATCAACTATTTGCTAGTTCACTTTTAGCTGCAACAGCTGGGGCTTATATCGGTCTTGATATGGTTAGTGCAATATCTAGTTGGTATTGGGGATTGGTGATTTTGGAATTTGCATTGTTATTTGGACTATATGCAGTTAAAGATAAGCCAGGTGTGAACTTAGCTGTTTTATTTGCATTTACATTTATTAGTGGATTGACAATAACTCCTCTTTTAAGTAGTGTTTTCAATATGCCAAATGGTGCATCTGTTGTTGCTCAAGCATTTTTAATGACTTCTGTTGCTTTTGGTGGTATAAGTATGTTTGCTTTAACTACAAAAAAAGATTATTCAAGTATGGGTAAAATGCTTTTTATTGCAGTTATAATTTTAATAGTTGGTTCAATTAGTAATATATTTATAGGTTCTCCTATATTACAACTTGGAATTGCTATGGTTGGAGCATTGGTATTTAGTGCATTTATTTTATATGATACTCAACAAATAATTCAAGGTGGTTTTAGTACTCCAATTGAAGCTGCGATTGCTTTATATTTAGATTTTTTCAATCTATTTATATCACTTTTACAAATATTTGCAGCTTTTAATAGTAGTGATGATAAATAATAGATGACAAATAGTCACTTACGACTACTTGATGCCAATCTAAATAGACTTAGAGAAGGTATAAGAGTTGTTGAAGATATATACAGATATATCTTCAACAACAAAAAAACAGCAACTCAACTTAAAAATTTAAGACATAATAGTAGAATAGATATATATCATGAGTTATTAAATTCACGAGATATTAAAAATGATGTTTTAAAAACTTCAACTACTTCAGAACAATCAAGAGAAGATATAAATTCAATATTAATTGCAAATTTTAAACGAGCCCAAGAGAGTTCTCGTGTCCTTGAAGAGTTTGGAAAACTTATAAATAGTGAAGTAAGTGAAAACTTTAAAAGTATTCGTTATGATTTGTACCATTTAGAAAAAAATATACAAAAGGATATATAATGGTATATTTTTTTATATACCTTTTTTTAGAAGTTATGATATCTTCTTCTATTGCTTCATCTATTGGTGGATTAATGACTTTTTTTGAGATAATTTTATCTGCAATTATTGGAATATTTATACTCAAAAATTTTAAATTTTCATTAATTGATAGCATAAGCCAAGCCAGAAATGGTGAGATAACTCAAGAAGAGTTTATCAAAACTAATGTTGGTCGTGCAATTGGTGCATTACTTTTAATTATACCTGGATTTTTTACAGATATATTAGGTATAATGTTACAGTTTGGTTTACTAATATCAGTTTTTAGTAAAGTTTTTTCATTTAAAAATATAAACAAAAGAGAAAACTATTCAAGTTCATTTGAATATCAACAAACTTACAATAACAACAAACAAAAAAGGGGAAATGATGAGATTATCGATGTTGAAATTATTGATGATAGCAAGTCTATTAAGCAGTAGTTTAATAGCAAGTAAAACAATAGATGATAAAATACTTAAATATGAGAAAAATAGAATAGGAAGTATTTTAAAAAGACAAGGTATAAATTTAGAAAAAGTAACTATTTTGCTTAAACAAGACCTTAAACAAGATGGTTGGCATGGATATGTTTTTAACTTACACTTTAAAATAAAAGGGATTGAAAGAACTGAGAGAGACTCGCTGTTTACAAATGGTAGTATGATTACTCCTGATTTAATCAGTTTTAAAACAAAAAGATCATTTAAAGATGTTTTATATCCTAAATTAAGTGATAAATATTTTTCAAAAGAACATTTAATAGCAGGTAACCCTAATGCGAAGCATAGTCTAGTTATATTTAGTGATCCTCTTTGTCCTATTTGTGTAGATGAAGTTCCATTTATAATAAAAAAAGTACTTGATAATCCAAAAAATATAGCACTTTACTATTATCACCTTCCACTTGATATGCATCCAACTGCAAAAACTTTATCAAAAGCATCTATAATTGCTAGGAAATTAGGTATTAAAAATGTTGATTATAGAATTTACAATGAAAATTTTCCAGATAAATATAAATTTGATGCATATAAAGAGAAAAATCACCAAAAAGTATTAAATTTTTTCAATAAAGAGTTTGGTACAAACATTACAATGAAACAAATAGCAGATATAGAGCTTGAAAATAAAATAAAATACGATATTAAAATGTCAGAAGATGCCCTTGTAAAAGGAACTCCTACCATATTTTTTGATGGTATAGTTGATATAAGAAGAGATAAATACGAAAAATACTTAAAATAGATTGGAAAAGATATTGGAAAAAAGATTAGAAAAACTTGTAATAGCAACAAGAGCAAGTGACTTAGCCCTTTGGCAAGCATATCATATACAAAAAAGAATTCAAAAAAGTTATCCAGACATAAAAGTTGAGATAAACAAGATAGTAAGCAAAGGTGATAAAATCTTAAATAAGCCACTTGCTTTAATAGGTGGAAAAGGGCATTTTACAAAAGAGTTAGAAGATGAGATGTTAGCAGGTAATGCAGATATTGCAGTTCATAGTTTAAAAGATGTACCAACTTATATACCTGATGGATTAGAGCTTGTATCAATAACAAAAAGAGAAGATCAGAGTGATATTTTTTTATCTCATACTTATAATTCTCTTGAAGAACTGCCTATTGGTGCTGTTGTTGGAACAACAAGTTTAAGAAGAAGAATGCAACTTTTAAATCAAAGACCTGACTTAAAAGTAAAAGATTTAAGAGGAAATGTAAATACAAGACTTAGAAAACTAAGTGAAGGTCAATATGATGCTATAATATTAGCATATATAGGTCTACATAGATTGGATTTATTAAAAGATATACCTTATACTCAAAAACTTCCATTAGATATGATGATACCACCTATGGGACAAGCTTCTTTAGGTATTGAAATAGTTGCTTCAAATGAAAAAGTACGAGAAATAGCGATGACTTTAAATGACCATGATACTTTTATATGTACAAAAATTGAGAGAGATTTTATTAGTAAAATTGGAGCTGGCTGTTCAGCTCCAGTAGCTTGTAATGCTGTAATTGATGGAGATATGATAGTTTTTAGAACTATGATTGGATATCCAGATGGTACAAACATAATTAAAAAAAGCATTGCAAAAGGTGTAACTACAAGTGAAAATTTAGGAGTTGAACTAGCTGCTATGATGATAGATGAAGGTGCAATGGAAGTTTTAGAAAAAGCTGAAAAATTAGCTTTTAAAGATGAGATGCCTCAAAGACTCTAAATAGTTTATAATAATTAA
>JAYEPD010000091.1:7874-11643 GCA_034723675.1 Campylobacterota bacterium | reverse complement strand
AAATTTTAGTGTTAAAAAGCTTTATAAAGCCCTTGATTAAAGGCTTTTTATTAATTCTTTTTTAGATTTTATTTGGTATTTTTTATATAAGTATTTGTTTGATATAAATTTTCAGTTAGAATTGCTGGTTTATACATTTTAATACTCTCCAATTTACAAACATTTTATCATAATTAATATTTATTTTGATATAATCGCGAATATATAAAATCAAATTAATTATTAAAAGGAATATAAATGGGATTAGGCGTAGGTATCGTAGGACTTCCAAATATAGGTAAATCAACAACTTTCAATGCTTTGACAAAAGCACAAAATGCAGAGGCACAAAACTATCCGTTTTGTACAATAGAACCAAATAAAGCAATAGTACCAGTTCCAGATAAAAGGCTTGATGAGTTAGCTAAGATAGTTGATCCAGAAAAAATTCAACACTCAACAATAGACTTTGTTGATATTGCAGGACTTGTAAAAGGTGCTTCTAAAGGTGAAGGTCTTGGTAATCAATTTTTATCAAATATAAGAGAAGTAGAAGTTATACTACATATGGTTAGATGTTTTGAAGATCCAAACATAGTACATGTTGAGGGAGATATAGATCCTATAAGAGATGTTGAGATAATAGAAGCAGAACTTATATATTCAGATATAACTCAACTTGATAAAAAAATAGACAAACTTAAAAAGGAAGCAAAATTTGACAAAAAAGCAGCTGCTAGATTAGAGATAGCAAAATCAATAGCTGATCACCTTGATACCTTAAATCCAGTAAGAACTTTTGAACAAAGGGATGATGAAGCTTTTGAAGAGCTAGATAAAGAGTTAAGATTTTTATCAAATAAAGATATTATTTATGGTGCAAATGTAGATGAAGATAGTTTAGTTGATGGAAATGAACTAGTTGAAAAACTACAAGCTCATGCAGACTCTGTAGGTGCTGATTTGATAATGTTATGTGCAAAAATAGAAGAAGAATTAGTTGGTATGGAAGATGATGAAGCCTTAGAGATGCTAAATGATATGGGCGTTGAAGAATCAGGTTTAGAAAAGATTATTCATAAAGCATTTGACAAATTGGGACTTCAGTCATACTTCACAGCTGGTAAAGTAGAAGTGAGAGCTTGGACTATACCAAAAGGCTGTACAGCACCAAAGGCTGCTGCTGTTATTCACAATGATTTTGAAAAAGGATTCATCAAAGCTGAAGTTATAGCATATGATGACTTTGTAAGTTTAGGTGGAGAAGCCAAAGCAAAAGAAGCTGGTAAATTAAAACTTGAAGGTAAAGATTATATCGTTCAAGATGGTGATGTTATGCATTTTAGATTTAATGTTTGATTTTAACATACTATAAGTATCTACAAATACCCTTTATTAAAGGGATTTGTAGAGATTTACTGCTTACAAATAAAAAATACCACACAGCAGGTATTACTTACTTAATTACTAAAACCACAAATGTTACAAAATCAAGATTATCCAAAGATGGTAAAAATAGATAAGTAAACTAATCAAAATGATAACTATAGAGATTAATATTTAACTATCACAAATACGACACTAAGCTTTCCACTAAGTACTATAAAATTCCTCTATAAATAAAATACGAGGAATTAAAATGAACGATCAACAACAAAATTTAATGCATATAAGCTCACCAAATATAGGATATATGGATTCATTGCAAGAGTATCAAAAACTTGAATTTAATAATAGAATTGGAGAATACTTAAAAACAAATAGTATTAATTCTAAAATAAGCACAACTATATACATCAAAACTATTGAGCTAGATAAAGTTTGGCAAAAATTGCAGTTAAAATATGAACTTTTTACTTTAAATACTCAAAGAGTTATAATAGTTGCAAATAATTTTTTAGCTGAGTTATGGTGGCAATACAGCTCATCTCATATTGGTATTGGATTAAATGTAAGTGCAAAAACCATATTAGAGTCTATAAAATATATTGATGAGATAAAACTTTATTTAAAAGAGTTTTTAATCTCTGAATCTACTATTGAATATACAGTTCTTCAATATGAAAACGCAGAAACATTAAATGAAACATTTTATCATGATACATTAGATATAGAGTTCAATCCACTAGCTGTACCATTTATAGATGATGTAGATAGCTATATAGAAAACTTTCTAAACTCGAAAGCACCTATCCTTATACTTCAAGGCGAACCAGGTACTGGAAAAACAACTTTTTCTAAACATATATTATCCAAAATGAAAGATAGAGTACTTAAAACAGATATTGCATTTAAAGCTTTATATAGTTTTGATGAAAATATCTTTGCTGTAAGTGATTTTTATAAAAGAATAATTTATGATGAATATGATGTTTTAATACTAGAAGATATAAATCAAGTGATACATAAAAATCAATATATCGAGGGTGAACTAAACCCAATCAATAAATTTCTGAGTGTAACAGATGGATTGATTTCTAAATACAAAAAAATAATCATAACTACAAATATACAAAGCAAACAGCAACTAAACCAAGCACTAACTAGACCTGGAAGATGTTTTGATGTTATGAGTTTTAGAAAGCTTGAAGGTGTTGAGATAGACAACCTTTGTGATGACTGTGCAAAAGATTTAGATTTGCAACTAGAGTCTATAAATGTAAGTGAATTTTATGCAAAATGTGATGATGAACAAAATAGTGATTTAACTCAAAATGATATTGGATTTAAAGTTATATCAAATACATTAAATAAAAAAGGATAAAAGTTATGAGTATAATAGCAAAAATATTAATAGTTTTACTAAGTATAGATTTAGTAAGTGCAAGAAGTTTAGAAAATAAACAAGAATCAAACAGTACTATTGTGAAAGATGCCAAAAAGATAACAATAGGATCTAAAAATACTATAGTTTCAAATCAGTATGATTTCAAAAGCATTAACTATATGCAAAATAAAAGTTACAAAGACGAGATAGAAAATGACTTAAAAAAGAAAATTGATATTTTATTGGGTCAAATTATTGATGATGATAGCTTTAAATCAGTAGTAACTATTGAATTAGTCTTTAAAAAAGAAGATTCTTATGAAAACATATATGAGCCAAATGGCACTATTAGAAGTATACAAAATATAAACTATAATGCAAAATCATCAAATACCAAAAATACAACAAAGCATCTAGAAAACAGAGAATATTATGAGATAACAAAAAAAACTGTAAATAAAAGAGAAGATAGTTATGGTGCAATATCAAGAGTTACATCTTCTGTAGTATTTAATAAAGAGGTGTTAAAAAACATCAAAAATCCAGAAAAATTTATAAGAGATTTAAATTTAGTAGTAAAAGATGCCATTGGTTATAAAGAAAAAAGAGGTGACAGTATAACTATAAAATCATTTTGGTTTAAAAATTAATTATAAAAAGTTTACATTATGATAAATAATTATACTAATAATATTTAGATACAATACTACTTAAATACTATGGAGATAAATCTTGAAACATGACTACGACAAAATACTTACTAGACTTACGGAGATATTATCAAGGCTATACCAAGGTGACAAACTACAACCAAAAGATCTATCTGAAGAGTTCAATGTAAGTTTACGAACAATACAGAGAGATTTTAGAGAGCGACTTCTTAGTTTTCCAATATATTATGAAAATAAATATTGGCAAATGGATAGTAACTTCAAGCTAGATAAAACTATATCTATCAAAGATAGTGTTACTCTTGATATACTTGAAACTTTTAGTGCAAATCTAGGTGGTAGTTTTCATAAG
>JAYEPD010000091.1:0-7774 GCA_034723675.1 Campylobacterota bacterium | reverse complement strand
TTATGAAAATAAATATTGGCAAATGGATAGTAACTTCAAGCTAGATAAAACTATATCTATCAAAGATAGTGTTACTCTTGATATACTTGAAACTTTTAGTGCAAATCTAGGTGGTAGTTTTCATAAGCAAACTTCAAATATATTAAACAAACTAAAAAATAGAAAATACTCTCCCATATTTACTAAACTAAATATGGAAGATATTAGTAACGAGTTTGATACTATGGTAGCATTTGAAGAGGTGATAACATCATCACATCCTATACAAATAAGATACACAACAGATAAAAAAGATGAAACTATTAGGGTAAATCCTATCAAAATAGTAAACTTTGAAGGTCTTTGGTATCTAGTAGCTACAGATGTAAACAACAAACTAAAAAGCTACTATATCAAAAACACCACCTTACTTAAAACATATAAAACTACATTTACAATACCAAAAAAAGTAGAAACTATTTTGAACAATGCTATCTCAATTTGGTTTAGTGATTATGAGCCTTTTGAAGTAGTACTTGAAATAGATAATCATGTAGCAAAATTTTTCAAACAAAAACCAATATCTGCTACTCAAAAAGTACTAAATGAGGATAATAAAAAACTTACTATATCTGTAATGGCATCAAGTGATTGGGAGATCATACCTATAGTAAAAAGCTGGATACCTTTTGTAAAAGTTATTGAGCCTAAAAGAATACAAGAAAAAGTTCAAGATGAAGCTAGGAAGTTTTTAGAACTTTAGTATAATAAAGTGTCAATATATATTTAGCTATCATTATGATACAAATTATAATAATAGGAAACATAATGTTTATAAATAGAATAAAAGAATTAGAGTCGCTTGAAGATGAATACAATTCAAATAACGCATCTTTTAGTGTAGTATATGGTAGAAGAAGAGTTGGGAAAACAGCACTTTTAAGTCAATTTATAAAAGATAAAACTCATATCTATCTTTATATAACTCAAAGTGACTTAAAGTCACAACTAGAATCTTTCACTTTACAGATAAAACAATTTGTAGAGCAAAGTTTATCTAATCATATATCATTTACGAGTTTTGAAGAGGCTATAGAGTTTTTAACCACTTTGAACCTAAATCAAAAACTTATTTTAGTAATAGATGAGTACCAATATCTTCCATCAATAGATAAATCATTTTCATCAAAACTTCAAAAACTTTGGGATGAAAAGTTGCAACATAGCAATATATATCTTATACTATGTGGTTCAGTTTTATCAATGATGCAAAGCGAAGTTTTAAATTATTCTGCACCACTTTATGGTAGAAGAACATCTCAGTTTCATATAAAAAGTGTCAAATTCAAACATATAGTAGAGTTTTTACCAAGATTAAATACTCTTGAACAGATGCAGGTATTTAGCTCTTTTGGTACTATTCCAAAATATCTAAATGAATATGATCAAACTATAAGCTTTATGAAAAATATAGAAAAAAAGATATTAAATAAAAACTCATATCTTTATAGTGAGGGAAATTTTTTACTTAAAAACGAGATAAGTGATAGCTCAACATATTTTAGTATTTTAGAGTCTATCTCTAAAGGAAATACAAAGATAGGAGATATAGCATCATCACTTGGTCTAATTTCAACACATCTTACAAAATATCTAAAAAAACTAATAGAATTAGATATCGTACACAAAGAGACACCAGTAACAGATACAAATCCTTTAAAAAGTAAATTTGGTAGATATAAAATAAAAGATAAGTTTTTGAATTTTTGGTTTTATTATGTTTTTAAAAACTACAATTATTTAGAGATAGATCAAACAAAAGCAGTTTTAAATGAGATAGATTTAAATTTTAATGATAGATTTGTTTCATTTTGTTTTGAAGATTTTGTTATAGAGGATATTTGGGAAAATCCAAAAAAATATCTTGAATTTACCCCTTTAAAAGTTGGTAGATGGTGGAGTAACAAAAAGGAGATAGATATAATAGCATTTGATGATAACAACATAACTTTTATAGAGTGCAAATGGCAAAACAGTGTAAAAAAGCAAAGTGTAAGAGATAAACTTATTGTAAAAGCACAAAATATAAAACATAATAAAAATAGTTCTTATTTAGTTGTCACTAAAGATGATTATCTGGTTTAGGAATTTATAAAATACGACACTTAGCTTTCCAAATACAATCATATGCTTTCATGTAAATCAACTAGGAGACCAATATAAGAGTAGCAAAATAATTTTTAGTTTTCTATAGTGTTTAATAATAATTCAGATATAATAATTTAAATTTATAAACATCTGAGTTGATAAAGTAAGTAAAGGAAAAGGGAGAAAAAATGTCAAATAAATTATTAATAGGAACAATTATTACAGTGCTAGTTTCAGTGGGTGGAGCTTGGTATTATTATGATATACAGCAGAAAGAAAATATTTTAAAAGAGAAACAAGAAAAAGAAAGACTTGAAAGAATAGAGCAAGAGCGTATAGCTGATGAAAATGAGAAAAAAGAAGAGCAAGAAAGATTGGTTCAACTTGAAGATCAAAAGAAAAAAGAATTAGAATATATCTCTAACTTTAAGGATAGAAATAAAAATAAAATATCTGTTATCGATATTACAAAAAATAAAAATATAGTACTTAGTGACAATTTGGCAAAAAAAATAATAAACATCAATAAGGGGATAATAACTGTTGATGAAATAACTAAGAAAAACGATTTGGTTATATATATTCAATCGAATTTAAAAAAATCTCCAAAACAAGAAGAAATAAAAAAAATAATTGAACAAGTAAATAAAAAATATACAAATGGTAAATTTACAATAGTTGATGATGAATCTGGTAATATAGTATATTACATGTATAACGATAAAGTGGGTGTTAAATCTGATAAATTAATCCAAGCAGAAGAGATCATGTCTACCGAAACAGTAGCAGTAACTGATGAAGAGAAAAACGATCTTATCAATAAACCGTATAATATTATATATGAAGAGCACTATAACAAAAACAATTTAATTATTTATATAGCCAAGGATCTAGATATAGAGCAAGATGTAGTTAAAAACACAATAAAAAGATTTCAAGAAAAAACTGAAAATGCAAAAATATACATATATAAAGATCAAAATGGTGATATTCAAATAATTATCAGAAACTATAAAAAAGGTATATCTAGTAATACAAATAGTGATATTACCAAAAAGCAATTAACAAAAGTAAGAAAAAGTACCCATGTTTATTACTTTGATTTTGATAAAACAAATGTTATAAATAAAGACTATTTAAACAACTATCTAGAAAATTTAGAAATTGCAATTGAGGAATTGGAAGTAAAAACTCTTATCATAGTAGGACATACAGATAGTTTGGGACCAAAATCTTATAATAAACTTCTTTCATACAAAAGAACCCATTCTTTGAATAAGTATTTTAATAAACTTGATATAAACCTTGAATATAGAGCTAAAGGTGAATCAGAACCAGTAGCAACAAATGACACCACTGAAGGAAGAGCGAAAAATAGAAGAATCGAACTATTCTATGGATGGAGTGAATAGAGTGAAATTTATATTTTCAGTTTTATTTTTATTAAATATAGTTTTTGCAAATGATTTTAAATTAACTCAAGTTGCACATATTCCTTTAGAGATATATACAGAGAATGATATAAAACAAGCTATTACTAATGAAGCAGGTATTGTAAATCCAGCAGGAGCTATTGACGAAACTGAAGAAAACAAGATAAAGGTAGATATAGACAAAATAAATAGTGTCAAAAATTACATTAACAGTTTGAAAAGTAATCATAAAAAGATCTACATAAATTTACCAGACAATTTTTCCAAAAACTATTATCTTATATGGAATGGAAGTATAATACAGGTCGATGATGATATTTATTGTGCAGATGGAAATGGTACTATACAGTTATTACGAAAGTCTGATGAGTATGTATCGACAAAGTTAAATATAAATATTATTGAAGGTCATATACAGAATGATTTAAAGCTAAAATCTTCTAATTTTTATAAATGTTTAGATAATGAATGTTATGAAAAAGAGTATAAAGCTCAATTGATATATAAACAAATACAAGAAGATGAAAATCAAACTAAAACAACTATAAAAGAAGATTATATTTATAGGGGTACATTAAAAATTAATAATAATGTAACTATTGATGGGATAGGTACGCTAGAAACTAATTCAAGTACATATTCTGGGGAGTTTAAAGATTCAAATATAACAGGCTATGGTACATTTAAAACAAAAACAAACAATAAACTTGGATTAGAGATTGAACAGCAGGGATTGTGGAGTAATGGTTATTTTATAGATGGTTATTTAAGTACAGTTTATCAAGATGGTGGTATATATAAAGGTCAAAGTAAACATGGAAAACCTGATGGCAAAGGTACTTTTATATGGCCTGATAAAAGTAAATATACAGGTAGTTTTCAAAATGGTAAAAAAAATGGTTTTGGAACATATACTTTTAAGGATGGCAGTATATACTCAGGTAACTATAGCAACGATAAAAAAGATGGCTATGGTGAATTATATATAAAATCAAAAGATATATATTACAAAGGTGAATTTAAAGATGGTAATTTCCAAGGTTCAGGTGAATTGTATATTCAAAATAAAGCAACCTATATAGGAAAATTTAAAAATAACCTACCTCACGGAAAAGGTGTACTTATTGATGATAAAGATAACATAACTAAAGTTTTTGCAGTTAATGGAGTATTTAATCCATATATGAAAACATCTTTTTTACAAAATTTTCCTTTTCCTCAAGCACATGCGGGATGGTTGTCTGATAAATTTAATAATATTGTAAATACTGTAACAACAGCGGTAAATGATGCTAGTAAATGGGTGTCAGATAATTCTGAACATTTAGTAAATGCTGCTAAAGGATGTATAGCTGGAAGTGTAGGTGGTGCAGCTACTGGAACTGTAACTGGTGCTGTTATTGGAACAGCTGTTGGTGCCATAGGTGGTGCACTAGCGGGCGGATTAAATGGTTGTATGAATCAAGCCCAAAAAGCTTTTGATATTAGTAAAGCTAATGGCGGAGAATATACTTGGGAAGATGCCCAACAAGCTTTAGTTGATGAAATTAGTGTAGAAAATGCAGTAGTTGGAGCATTAGGTGGATTAAGTTCGGCTGCTGTATTAGCTAAGCAAGGAGTTGTCACCGCTAAAACATATCAGTTTATGGCTATAACTACTAGGATAGTTACTAAAACACCTGCAATACAAGCTAGTATTAAATTTTTATCAAAACAAGGATTAAAGTTAAAAAAAAGTATCTGTAAAATAGGATATATGAAAAATAGTAGTTTTTGTAAGTTAAGTAAAAACAACGATGATAAAGTATCGATTCCATCTATAATTAATATTGCAAGTTGGAACTTAAAAAATTTATCAGCAAATAGTGCAAATAGAGATTGGAAAACTATTAAAAACTATATTCAATCAAAAAAAAATTATGATTTTATTGCACTACAGGAAATTATGAATGAAAGTGCATTAAATAAAATAAAAGGTAGTTTCTTATCACAACTATCAAAATCAAAAGGACTAATTGGTAAAAAAGAATATTATGGATTCTTAATAAATAAAAAATATATGAATAGAACAAAATTAGTTGAGTTTAGACAATACAAAAGTTTCATAAGACCTCCGAGTGTGTTACTAGTAGATAAAAAGTTTGCATTAATTAATGTTCATATTGTTTATGGTAAAGAATCTACAATGGGCAAGAGTCAAAGAATTAAAGAAGTATTAGCACTTAATCAAATAGTAAAAACTATCAAAAAGAAACACAATATTAATAATATTATAATTGCAGGAGATTTTAATATAGATTTTGAAGAAAATATTTATAAGGCATTAAGCATGAAGCTGCTTAGTCAAGGTTTAATACAATATATTAATGAACCTACAACTATTGGTAATCTAGCACAAAATAGATTTAATAAAAAATATGACCACTTTATTACTAATGGTATATCAACTAACAGTTCTGTAGATAGGGATATTCTAACCAACAGAAAACAGTCATATTTTAATAAAAAAGTAAGTGACCATCTTCCAATATCTGGGACTTTTATTTTTTATGAGAATGATAAAAAGAAAAATAAATGACACAAAACTACGATAAAGCCCTAAGAAGAATAACAACCATACTATCTCGCCTCTACCAAGGTGAGAAACTAAAAGCAAAAGATTTAGCAGATGAATTTAATGTCAGCCTTAGAACAATTCAAAGAGATCTAAGTGAACGACCACTTTAATAAAATATACGACACAAAGATGCCTTTTTTTCAACTATACTTTTAATAATAAACTAAAAAGAGGTAACTATCATGAAAACTAACAAGAATAATAATTTAGAATTAATAGACTCTAACAGTATAGAAGAGATAAGCAATTCTTTAACTGAAAAGAACAATCAATCAAAAAAAATGGATAAACAAACTTTGTAATAACAATATTAACAATACAAAAAACTTATTAAGTCTAAAAGATAAAAGTTGAGAGGGTGCATTGGCTATTTGAGCAACTTCTATTGCTGGTGCAAAAATTGCATCGGCATCCTTTACACTTGGATTAAGTCTGTTAGTTGGTTTTCTTATAGATTCTAGTTTAAATGAAATTGATGAAGCAATGACAAGAGAATCTTTTATAAATGATGTAAAAATAAATTTAGATAACATAAAGAATACATTATATTATGAAATGAAAAATCAATACATAATTCAATATATATATAATCAAGATATAAATTTATTTAAGAATTTTATAAATAAAAAATAAATACGACACTAAGCTTTCATAACACAATCATATACTTTCATATAAATCAACTAGGAGATAAATATGAAAGTGTCAAATACTCAGTTAATAAATTCAATACAACAATCACAACAAAAAGTAGGACTTCCTCCCTCTTCACAATCATGGGTAGAGGCAATAACCGAATCATTAAATACAGAAAAAGTATCAACATCAAATAGATATACAGAACCATCTATAGTAGTAGATATAAGTCAAAAAGCGATAGATAGTAAATATTGGAATGATGAGAATATAAGTTTTCCTATTTCTAACAAAGATGTACAAAGCTATACAAGAGATTTAACTCTTGTATCTAAAAATCAGTATTAAAGCTAGGATAAAAAATGTTTGATAAAAGTATAGAAGAGATTAATAAAATCGTAAAGTCAACTTTAAAAGATATAACCCCAATAAAAAAAGAGAATGGTGAACCAGATTTTGAACGCATGAGAATATTGTTTGAAAAAGATGGTGAGTGGTTTCATATAATAAAATTGAATGATATATTAAAAGATGAATCAAAAGACAATATCATAGTATATGTAACACTACTTGTATGTAATATTCAAAAATCAGAGATAAATGATTATGGTAAAACTAGATATTTAGGTGAAATAGCAGAAGTTTTGTATAGAACAATACATAGATACCCGAAGAAAAAATTATCTCAAAAAGAAATGGAGTCTAGTTATTATACCCTACATAAATATGCAATAAACGAAGCTATAAAAACTGCTAGCGTAAGTGAGTTATATGGTATAGCAGGAGATTGTTTTAGACTTACAGGTGATTTTGAATTTGCTGTTGAAACATATCAAAAAGCGATAGATTTGTGCTATAAAAAAAACAACACTTCACTACTGCATCTACTTGGACAAAATATGTGTCTATGTGGTACAGAATATTTTACCAATTGGGGTGAAAATATTAAGCAAGAGGCGAA
>JAYEPD010000090.1:0-11657 GCA_034723675.1 Campylobacterota bacterium | reverse complement strand
TTTAAAGTTACTTTTAATATGTTCAATTATTTTACCCACTAGATTTTTTGCCAACTTTTTACCTCTATGCTGTGGTGCAACTTTTATCAATTCAATTACAGCAGTATTACCATCTAATGTTATATTTTGAAGCTACACATTTTTGAACTCTGTCATTTACTTTTGGATAAAGATTTGGGAAAGATTGAATTCTATTTACTGATTGTTTTATATCATTTCTAAATCTTAATGATAAATCAACACTTTCAGTTTTGTAATATTCAATCGACTCATTAAAATCTAATTTTAAGCTTGAGAAAACCTAATTTTCATCAAAAAACTCTTCAGCTGAAATAGTTTTTAACTCCCCTTTATCTAAGAGTTGTAATCTTTGTTCAACTTCATATATCCAGTTCTTTTCTATCTCTTTATCCATAGGATTTAAACTTTGAGTAAGCATATCAGTTATAATAATTCTTTCATCAATAGGCAGTATCAATGCACTTTTTAAGATTTCATTAATTGACATTTGTTATCCTTTAGTCTTTAAATTATTATATCTTAATTTTAGTTAAAACCTATATCTAAAAATATTTTGTCCATCTTCATATGATACTTCATAACTTATATCATACTTTTCGCAAATACCCTTAACCATATTCAACCCCAACCCTAATCCTCTTTTAGATTCATCTTCTCTATAATTTTTTTCAAAGATTTTATCTGTATCAACTATTGGTTTTCCAAAGGTTTTAAACTCTAATGTTACGGTGTCTTTATCTTTAATAAGATTGATAGTGATAGGTTTATTTGTTTGGGCATATTTAATACCATTTGAGATATTGTTATCAATCAATCTTTCTAACTCTATTTGATTTATATTAAAAGTTATATCACTTTGTATATTTGATACTATATCTTTAAAACTCACTTTTGAAATAGTTGTAAAAAACTTTATCCTTTGAGATAGTATCTCTGATATAGATAGATTTGTAGGGTTATACTCTATATTATCAGATGAAGTGATATAAGATAAATCTTCATAAGAATTTGTCAACATATTTATAGAAGCATTTATCTGATTTACATACTCAGACATAGTGTTATCTTTATGATTTCTTTTTATCATCTCTGAGTTCATCATAATATTTGTAAGTGGTGTTCTTATTTGGTGAACTGTATCGGCGATAAATCTTTTGTTTTCTCTTAAAAGTTTGGTATTTTTGAAGTGTAGAATTATAAAGATATATATTGATATAAAAATAAGTAAAATAACTATAAAAATCAATAGCGATATATAAAAACTTTTATCCATATCCTCTTTTAAAGTTGTAGTATCATACAGAGTTTTTATCAATACTTTTGTTTCATCATTATCATTGAACAATCCATCAGTTATAGAGTATAGTAAAAATTGATTATTTTTTAAATCTAAATAGCTTATCAGTTTTTCATCATTTATAAATAGTTTACTTAACTCTTTATTGAATTTTATAGTTGTTTTTTTGATATTGGTATTGATAAGTTTATCTATTGAGTTTTTATCTTTTACTATTGGTTTTATATCTTTTAAAAACTTTACTGTATCTTCCCAACTTTTCCCAAATGGTAGTTTGGTAAATTTTTCTGATTTAAAATCAATAGGTTGTATGGAGTATTGATTTGCCAATGATATATTTAATTGTTTTAAATCTTTAGAATATCTATCAAAATCATTTTTTAATAGTTTATAAAAATCTAATACATAACCAATCTGTAAAATATATTTCCCATCAGAAGATACTCTTATAAGGTATCTTTTTAATGTCATTGAAGAAGAATCAACTTTTGGAGCCGATATATCTAAATGAATAGTTTTATCAAATACACTTTGGAGTAAATCTTTTACAATTTTAAATTGTCCTAAGTTAAAACCTATATCTTTTTTATATGAAGATTTTTCTATGGTGTAGTTTTGATTGATTAAAAATATTTGATATTCACCATATCTTACATCTTTATTTAATTCTTTAAGAGTTTTTTCTATATCTAGTTTACCATTTGAAGTATTATATTTTTCAAATAGATAATTTAGTTTTTGAACATTTTCTAATTCTGCTTTTTTAAAATCATATTGGATTTTATCAAATAGAAGTCTAAAGTTTTCTCTTATGTGGAGTGTTTTAGAGTATTGTTTATTTTTAAAATTATCTATGATTAGTTTTTTTGATGAGTTGTATTGTGAAGTCAATCCAATACCAACTAAGATAGTAAGAGTTATAAATAATAAAAGTAACTTATTTGATTTCAAATCTATACCCAATACCTATATCTGAAAATATAAACTTTTCACCATTGTTAAATTTTTTTCTTAACTCATTAACTAACTGCCTTAGTGGATATGATTCTCTTATCTCATTTTCCCATACATAATTTTGAATAATATCTGTACCTACTGATTTGTTTAATTTTTGCAAAAGGATAGTCAAAAGTTTTCTCTCTTTTTTTCTAAGTTTGATAATCTCATCATCTATTCTTAGCTCCTCATACTCCATATCATAAAGAATAGTATCTGATATTTGTATGGTATTGTTTTTTGATTTTTCTAAAAGATTGTTTATCCTTATCTCTAACTCTTCTAAAAAAAATGGTTTTTTAATATATTCATTACAACCATTTTTAAATGCAGTTTGGAAATTATCTAGTTCTATTGATGCAGTTATTATTATAATTGGTGTTGTGGTATCTTTTTGTCTAATGTATTTTACTATATCCAGACCATTTATATTTGGTATATTTATATCTATGATATAAAGATTTAAATTTGTGTTATCAATGGTATCAATAGCCACTTCACCATCTGTAAGTGATGTTACATCATAGTTGATAGATTTTAGAAAATTGGTAATAGTTGTGTTTAGTTGTATATCGTCTTCTATCAGTAATACTTTCATTTATTCTTTTCTTTCTAAAATCTCATTTATTGTATTGATTGAATCTTCATTTTCAACCCACCATTGAAACATATTGCAATAACTTAAATCAAAGCTCATAATTCTATCTAAGTCATCTAATATATCATAAACTGTTTGATACTCTTTTGATATATAGTCAATATTTTTAGTGATATTATCTCTTAGTGTTGTAATTTTATATTTCATCATAGGATATTATAATATACCTATGCAAGGTGAGTGTCATATTTTAATAATATGATACTTTTTTCATAATCTGACATTCATATGCTATAATAACTCAACCACTATGGACTGAAAGTCCATAGGTTGTCTTGATGGAATAAATTCCATTAAAAAAGAATTAGGATAAGGTTAGCAACTTTAGGTTGCTTAAAATTTAAAAAACATGCTAAAGCCTTGCACTAAAGTGCATAGTTTTAACTAGCGTGTTTGGGACAATAAAACAAAAAGAGATGATATGAATAATCCAAGAATAATTTCAAAATCAAAATTTAAACTAGGTGCAAAAAATTCAAAATAATATAAAAATCTTACATTCATCTGACATGGAGATGATAAAATAAATTACATGGAGAAAATAATATGAATATTTTTAAAATTTTAACGCGAGGTGACGGGAAGATAAATGAACCAAGTGTTACAGCTTTTCTTGGATATATTTTAAATCCAAAAGAGGATCATAATATTGGTGTAGAGTTTTTAAATCTATTTATTAGCAATTTAGTTATAGGTGAAGAAGATTATTTTAATGATATTAACGAACTATCATTATTTGATATTGATGTATCAATTGAAAGAAAATATCCTCTAAAGAATAAAAATACGAGAGATATTGATATTGTAGTTGAGATTAAAGAAAAAGATGATGAAAAAAATAAAATCATTTATGTAATTGCTATAGAAAATAAGATCAATGATAAGTCAACAACAAACGGACAACTTAAAGAGCAGTATGAAGCATTAAAAAGGTTTTATACTGATGAGAACACAAAAATATCACAAGTATATTTAACACCAAATAAAAATAATAGTATAGATAGTTTTAATACCTATAAAAATACTTTAGATGTAAATATATTTCTAAAGCAAGTATTTTGGAAATCAGAATCTAAAGATATAGTCTCTTTGCTACAACAATTAATAAAATTAGAAAATGAAGCCAAAATAGAGCCTATAAATGAGTATATGAAACATACATTAAAATCATTTGTAAATTTTATAGATACAGACTTTAAGTCAAAAAAAGAAAAGCAAAAAATCAATAGTCAAGAGATATCTGATGTGGAGTATTTTAGTATACATGACAGTGGAAACTTAAAAAAACTACATGATAAAATTGTAACCCTATATATACCATATAAAATTAAATATACAAATAATAGAGTTACATATTATTTAAATAATATAAAAACTAGAGATAATCACTTTTTTGCAATTTACAAAGATGGAAACCAACCATATAAGGCTAGGTTCCATAGTGACAAGAAGTTGATATCTAAAAGTTACAAGGGAGAATTTAGTGAAAAAGAAAATAAATATCGTTTAACAATAGATGATTTTAATAACATAGACTCAATTATGGATACTTTAGAAGAGAGTTATAACTATCTTAAAAATGATGATAATTAGTAATCAAAATAAAAAGAATGGAGAATAAAATGGCAGAAGAAAAAAAATATTTAGAGTTTAACAATACTAGGGCAGGTGTAATTTACAATGTTGATCAAACTACAATAAAAGAGTTTGAGGAGATTGTACAAAAACAATATGATAAGAAAATAATAAAAAGTACTATTAAAGAACAAATAATAGAAAATTCTGAAATCACAGAATATAATATTAATATGGAATTTACAAAGGAAAAGATTTTGAAGAAAATCTTTTCAATTAGCTACTTTAAAAAAATAAATCATGAGTTACACTGTCAAAATTATTTATTATTTATTTTGGAATATAAAAATTATACTATTGATGAATCAAAAAAATATAATAGTTTTATAAATAATGAAGTCAATGAATTTTTTAAAAAAACTGATGGACTTGAAAATTGGACAAGAAAAATAAAAACTAAAGATATTATTGGAAGATATATCTATGATCAAAAAGAGTCACACAGTGATGACTTTGTAAGAAAATCAATATTAGCAAGTGCAAGTACTACATTTAATCAAAATGAGAACTATATGAAAACAAATAAAAATAGTTTTTATTTCTCAAAATACAATCTTCTTGAAACAACAAATATAAAAATGGATGCTTCTTATGATATGAGAATGCTTACATTTTCTTTAGCATTAGCATATAAAAATTTCTTTAATGAACAAGTTAAGTTTATATCCAAAGAGTCATTGAAACTCATAGATAAAATGAATGCAGAAGAGATTAAAAAGAGATATACAGAACTACTAAATTATGCTAACATGATGGCTATTTTTGAAACAGCATTTTATTTTAAAGAGCCAATTAATGACAATTCAGAACAGTCTTATCTATTGTATCCACTGTTAAATAAAGGATTGAAAATTGAAGATACTTATGATGAATTTAAAATAAATTTAAATACCTTATTGGAAATAATAAAAATATTAGAAGCAAGAATAAGAGAAGAAGAGAGACAGCATACAAAAGAATTAGAAGCAAAAGCAGAAGAAAAAGAGAAAAAATTCACCTCTTTAGTTGGAATAATAACAGGAATTATCGCAATTCTTACATTTTTTGCAGATGGACCATCGATTTTAGAAAATGCATTTAGTTTTAAATCAACTCCTATAGTTACTTGGGGAATGTTTATAGTACTTGGAATAATTGCTGGTGGCTTATATAAATGGTTTACATCTAAATCAGAACCTACTATAAAGTAAAGATATATTTATAGAAGCAATTATTTTATCATACTATTTACTATATGGTATGTAGTTTTATTTTTACCATTTGTTTGGTTTTATACATAAAAGGAAAAGGTGATGACAAAACAAGAGATCATTAAACAGTTAAATATATGTGTTGAAAAAGACGTAAATCAAGGTCAAATATGCACAAGTAATATTATAAATTGCATACCAAAAGAGTATTTAAAAGATAAAGAATTTATTATAAAAGTTATCTCATATTCAACTATGGTATTACATCATATTGATGACACCTTTAAAAGTGATAAAGAGTTTATATCTGAAATAGTAAATGATTTTAGTTACTCTTTAAAGTATGCAAGTGATGAGTTACGAAATGATAGAGAGTTCATGAAAGAACTAGTTATTCAAGATAATTGGAATTTTAACTATATAGGCAAGCAACTTAAAAATGATAAGGAGTTTGTATTAGATATATTAAGAGTTAATAGTATGTTAGCAAGTGATATATCCAAAAAACTACTAAAAAACAAAAGCTTTTTAATAGATGCAGTTACTATTGATCTGCATATCCTATATCATGCCAATAAAAAAATACTATCAGATAAAGAGTTTATATATCAAGCTATCAGTATAAATGCTCGGGCTTATGATTATGCTAGTAAAAAACTAAGAAATGATAAAAAGTTTTTCTTTAAAGTTCTTAAAAAAGTTAGTTGGGCTATAAGGTATGCAGGGAAAAGATTAAAAGATAATAAGCAAGTTTTATTAAAAACAATAGAAAATGACATTCATGCTTTTTCTCATGCAAGTAAAAGGTTAAGAGGGGATAAAGATGTTGCTTTTAATGCTATTAGAAGATATGAGTACAATCTAAAACATGCAAGTGATGAGTTAAAAAATGATAAGGATTTTATCTTAACTATCATTGAAGATAAACTAAAACAGGTTAAAGATAATGATAGCTGTAAAGCTTTGAAAAGTTGGTTACTGGTATTTATAAGTGATGAGTTAAAAAGAGATATTGTCTTTATTCATGATGTAACAGAGTTATTAGGTTTAACTGGAGAATAAAATGGATATAGATTATAATGATTTAAAATTAAAAGTTACACAAGATAAATTTGATGATATATGTAGAAATATATATCAATATATGAAAAATGATTGTTCAAAACAAAATATAGATATATTTTACTATATAGAGATGATGTATAAAATTAAATCAGATGTTTTAAAAGATGAACCATCATCTAAAATTGTAGATATAAGAAATTTTACTCTTTATTTATTAGTAAAATATTCTAATGTTTCATCAGAAGAGATTGCTAAAGATTTTGTAAATATTACTATTGAAGATCTAAAGTGTATAGAAAATGATAAAATATTAGATATAAAATATGAGGTACAAGTAAAAATATTTCTTGATAATTTTAAAGAAGATTATTTAGATTTTATGTACTTATATCTAAAAGAGTGTGAAGAGCTGAAAACTTCTAATTTTTTTAATAACTTAAAAAAGGGACAATAAAGATGGCAAAAGTGATAGTTTTAAGTGGAGCAGGGATAAGTGCAGAGTCAGGAATATCAACATTTAGAGATAGTGATGGACTATGGGAAGAGTATGATATAAAAGATATATGTACCACTGGATGCTTAGAAACTAATAGAAATCAAACTATAGAGTTTTATGATAAAAGAAGATTAGATTTAACAGATAAAGAACCAAATAAAGCTCATAAAGTTTTAGCCCAACTTAAAGATATATACAAAGATGATATAGCAATTATCACTCAAAATGTAGATAATCTTTTTGAAAAAGCTGGTATGTCACATGATGATGTTATCCATCTTCATGGATACCTCACAGAGGTGGAGTGTGAAGAGTGTGGATTGGTTTATGATATAGGTTATAAAAAAATAGGGGAGGATAGTTTTGATGGTAAGTGCCCAACTTGTGGAAGTAAAAAAATACGACCATTTATAGTTATGTTTGGTGAAGCTGCACCAATGTATGATAGACTTTATAAAGAGATGGAAGATTGTGAACTTTTAGTAGTAATTGGTACTAGTGGAAATGTAGTATCTGTAGATAACCTAGCTGTTCATGTAGATAAATCAATTTTAAATAATCTTGAAGAAAGCAAAGCTATATTTGATGAACTATACACTAAAGTATTATATAAAAAGGCAACAGAAGCTATAGATGAAATAGCAATAGATATTAAAAACAAATTGAAGAAGTAAAGAAAAAGGTAAAATAAAATTAAGATGGTATTAAATAATAATCAGAAACAATTATTGCAATCTATTTATAGATTATCATCTGATAATGATAGTTTTTTTATTTTTTTAGATAATTCAAGTTATGAAAAAAAGATGAAAAAACTTCGCAATGCAAAAGAAGAATATGCAAATTATAGTTATGATGAAGAGCCATTGTTTTTACTTGATGATACAGACTTTGGATCTGGTGATGATGGTGTAGTAATAGCAACAAAAACTATATATTGGAAAAATACTTTTGATGATCCTAAACTAATTAAATTTGAAGATATTAATAGTTGCGAACTTATTAGAGAAGGTGGGGAATCTTTTTTTGATGATTCGGGAATAATAAAAATAAATGATACTGAAATAACAATGGGTTATTTTAAAAATACAACAGGAATGATTGTAGATATAATCAATAAACTTCTTGAATTTTATAAAGAATATATCATAAAAGATAAAAACCTAGATATCCATTCTACAATTACTATACCTTGCACTCTAGCACAAAGTGGAGGAAAGTTTAAAGATAAAAAGAGTGGCTACAATATAACGATACCAAAAGGTACAAAGAACCATACCACTTGGAGTTGGGATAATTATGGAAAAAACTATGCTAGCATAAAAGGGAAGCTAACTGTAAAGGTTATAGTAGAACAACCTGTAAAACCAAAGAGAGAAGATACCTATTTAGACTGTATAAACTGTGGGAAAACAAACTTGAATCCTAAAAATGATACATGTCATTTTTGTGGAAAATCACTAACAATTAAAGTTCAAAAAAAAGAGATACCTCTAAACGATGTTGAGATTGATGATACTGATTTAGAGTTAATTGTTACTTGTATAAATTGTAATACAGATATAAAAGATTATGTTTCAGAGATATGTCCTTTTTGTACTGAAAATATCTTTACAAAAAAAGTTGAAAATAAACAGTATCAAAAAGTATTATCATCACTGGTTAGCATAAAAGAGTTAAAAAGTGATAAACAGCAGGTATCAAAATCAAATGACACTATAACATTTAGTAAATATACAACTATAAAAAAACTAAGAGATGAGTTTAAGCTTATGACAGGACTAATCTTAAGAGTATATTTTAAAAACAAGATTGTAGATAATAAACTAAACATAAATGATATAAAAGCCAAGGATGGTGAAGTGAAACTATCTACGAGAAAGAAAATAAAAACAATAGAAAATAACTTTAAAGAGTTCAATATAAAAGTACAAATTGCATCAAGTGATAATAAAAAATTATGTAACAATAAAGTTTCACTAGCAAAAGCAACTACTGTATGATAGGGTAGAGTTAATAGAAAATAAAAAAAGGGATAAAAAATGAATTTTAGTCAATTAGATAATATGGTTTTTGATGGTGTTCAAGATGAAGCTACATCAAAAAATCAAGTAGATATAGTTTTTGTTGTAGATGATTCTAGTAGTATGAATGCAGTGAAAGATGGTATAAAAAATCATATAGTAGAGTTTGCAAATACTTTAGAAAGTGGTACAGGTGTAGATATAGACTACAGACTTGGATTTGTACTTCATGGACATGAAAAAATACTTATAAGACAATTTACAGATGATGCAGATGCTTTTAAATCTGCTCTTGTAAATGGAACAACGAGACACGATACAGGATGGAATGAATTTGGATTACCTGCTTTAGATGTAGCAGCTGATTTTCCATGGCAGAAAAAACGACACAAGTTTGTACTATTTTTTACAGATGAGGGAGTTGGAAGTGGAGATAAGCCAAATATACAAATAGCCAAATATGACGAGCTTTTAAGTAAACTAGAACAACTAAAAGTAAAGTTATATTTTTATGGACCAGATACACAAGAGTATAGACACTTTCAAAGAGTACCTGGAACTGAGTATAACCCAACAGAAGATTTTAATGGTATGAATTTTTCTAAAATTTTAAACACTATAGCAAAGTCTGTTTCAGTTTCTAGTTCATCTCCCCTAGATGGAAGTCAAGATGTTGGTGTACAAAAAGATTTGTATGATATAAACTCTCATGTTCAAGTTATAAATGTAAGGAGATAGGTTATGGCTGATTTTTCAGATTTAGATAGTATGGTATTTGATAGTATTCAAGAGGAAGCTACGCTTCAAGGTGTAGTTGATATAGTTTTTTTACTTGATGTTACTGGTTCTATGGGACCTGCAGTTGTAAAGTTAGTGAAAAATATGTCAAATTTTATTCAAAACATTGATCTTTCTTTGGTGAAAGACTATAGAGTAAAGATAGCATCATTTGGTGATTTTGAACTAGATAGTGATGATATAAAGTTTAATATAAGCCGTGCATATACAAAAGAACCTCAAGAGATTTATAATGATTTTTTAGATGTTATAGAGCTTATAAAGAAAAAAGGTGGAAAAGATATACCAGAATCGTCTTTGGATGCTTTATACCAAACTATAAGTGATGGTTTTAAAGCTGATTGGACTGAACGAACTAGAGTAGTTATAGTTTTTACAGATGCTATTTCTAAAGAGATACAAAAAGATACTATTGGTATGGATTTACCAAATGATGAAAAACTTCAGATGTTATCTCAACACATAGGGGATAATAAGGTAAGGACTTATATCTATGCTCCAAGTGATGATAACTTGGTAAAATTATCACAACTTCAAAGCGAATATGTGATATACAATGCCATAGATAGTAATGGAGATAATCCTGTAGATGCATTACAAAAACTAAACTTTGAAAAAGAGATGAAAACACTTGGAAAAGTTGTATCTCAAACTTCACTTATAATTTAGGCTTAAACTATGCAACTTTGGGAAGCTGAAAGTACAAAAATAAAAAATGGTGAATCTATACAAAGTTCTAGCTATACTTATGAGATAGTAAAAGAGTTAAATGATGGTAAAATGGCAGTAGCATACCATGCAAAAAGATCTGATGGACAAAATATATTTTTAAAGCATACAAAAGATCCAAATAACTATAGCGATAGCTATAGTAGTTATGTAAAATCTCAACATCAAATACTAAGTATATTAAATGCAATTGGTACTTCACATGTAGAAAAAAACTATGAATATTTTGAGTACAAAGGTAGGCACTTTCAAGCAAAAGAATTTTTAAATGGTGTAGATCTAAAATCTATACTTTGGACAAAAAACAAGAATGACCAAATGAATTTTACAACAAGATTTAATCTAATAGAAAGGTTAGCTGAACTTATTAAACTTATTCATGAAAAAGATTTGATACATTCTGATTTGAAACCCGAACAGATATTTATGATAAAAGATAGTTCACAAAAATCTGGGTATCGAGTAAGACTAATAGATTTCGATCATAGTATAGTACCTAGCTTAAATATCTATATCCCTGCAGGAACACCCACTTGGTACTCTCCTGAACATAACCGTACAAATAAAACTGTTGGAGCTTACTCTGATGTATTTACATTGGGAAATATGTTTTATACTATCATGGCATTTGGTAGAAAACCGTTTCAAGACTTTATAGATAGTGACTCAAAATACAGAAGTGCAATAACAAAAACAAAATCTGTAACACCACTAAAAACATTAAACAAAGCATATCCAGAGGAACTTT
>JAYEPD010000089.1:0-11675 GCA_034723675.1 Campylobacterota bacterium | reverse complement strand
AAAATAGTTTCATCAATATTATTTATTTTATAGACTAAGTCATTACAAGTATTTACTATCTCGTCATGTTCTTTTTGATGCACTTTCATTTCAGGATATGAGATCTCTTTCATAAAAAGTTCTTCCTCTTTAAAATAACTTTTCATAAAATCATAAAGATGTTTTAATACATCTTTAATTTTTTGGTCTCTTTGATCATCTTTAACTTCTGTAAATGCTTCTGTTAAAATATCAAATAACTTTTTATGCCCTTTATCTATCTTTGTATTTCCTGTTTCATACTCTTTGAGCCATTTTGTTGATTTTCTTAGTTTTGAAAGAGACTTATTCCAATATTCTATTCTTTTATCCTCTTCAATGATATGTTGAATAAAATAAGATTCAATATAGTCATATAACTTAATCTCTATCTCTTCAATAGTTAAGTCATTTAAAGTTAAAACTAAATTGTGAAGGTCATTTAAAAGATCGTTATGCAATACTTTATGTCTGGGAAAATCAGGATAATTACTTTGTATCATAAACAACTCTTCACTTTTAAAATGTGTTCCCATATATTCATATAGTGATCTTATGATAGCCTTTAGCTCATCTATATGTTGTTTTGTAGCTTTTTTCCCTTTGTTCTTTTCTTGGATTTTAAAAGCTTTTCGTGCTATATTAAAAAGTTTCATATGTTCATTATCCGTTCTGAAATGTCCAACAGTGTATTCAGACTTCCATTTTAAAACACCAGAATCAATTTTTTTTAACAAATTAAGTACCTCAAACTAATAAACTCCTATAAATTTTTTCTTATTGTAAACTGAAATACTAATGAAGATAATGGTACAATAAAAAATCCAAACATATAGGAATATATATGTAAATATCCATTATTATTTAAATAAAAAAATCCAATAACTAATCCGATATATCCAAATAGTCTATAAAATGATGCCATACCACTAAAACCAATTTTAAAATTTTTAAAATAGTTTTGTTTTATAGGTTTCATTGCCTCTTTTATCTCCTCTTTTGTCATATCATCTGTTATAACTTTGTCTTCAACTTCTGGTGAATATAAATCATATTTATCATCCATTTTATCAAGTTCATCGTAATTGTCATCTTCGTTTAAGTGGTTTTTTACACTATTTTGTACATTCTTTTTATAACCTATATATGAACCTAGAGTTACCATCAAAGAACTGAAATAAGCAATTTGTGTATTTAAAAGCCAATCTGTACGACCAGATAACAAACAAAAAACTACAACACCTATATCTATGATGATAAATATTTTTAATGCATTATTTATCATCATCTTCTTTTGAGTAGTCATATCCATTCTCTTTTAAATTGGCATATTTAGGATCATCTGCTAACTTATCAAGATCTTTTTTTGCTTTTTTATATGCTTTATAAACATTTAAAATAGCTGCTGCTATACCATACGCTACACCTATCCATAAAGTCCAAGTGTAACCAGTCAAATTTTTTAGTAAAAGACCAATACCTACACCTAAAGCAATAGCAACAACAATAGATATACCTAAAGAGATATTATCTAATGACTCAAGTTTTTCTCTATGTTTTGGCGTTTCTTTTTCTATGTTTTCTTCCATATTATCACTTAGTTTATATATGTACAGCAGTAATCTGTAATCTCTAAAACTTTAATATCAAAGCTAGAATTAGCAGGTACTTCAAAGTACTCTCCACCTTTTATAGTTTCTTTGTTACTATCATCAGGAAATTCAACTTCAACATGACCAGCTAGTATCTCCATATGTTCTGCAAGTTCTGTACCAAAAGTATAAGTTCCAGGCATCATAATACCCAAAGTTTTTCTGCTACCATCTGCTTCCATAACGGTTCTACTTGTAACTTGTCCATCAAAATAAAGATTGGCTTTTTTTATAATTGTAGCATCTCCAAATTCACCATCAATTTTTTTTGGTAGTTCATAATCTACAACTTTTGTTTGAGTATCTAAAGCTTTTAAAAAATTTACAACTTTTATATGCTTTTCATCTTTTGCATAATCTTCTAGTGCATCTTTACTATCAACAATAACAGTTAAAGAGATATCAAATGCTCTATTTTCATTTGCAAAGTTTATACCAACCTCTAAAGCTCTTATAAAATCAATATCATCTTTAAGAGAATTTAACTTCTCAACTATTAAATCTTTTTGCTTCATACCTTCATCTGAAAGTTTAAAAAATACTATATGTTTTACCATAGTTACTACCCCATTATTTAATTATAATAGTATATCAAATTATCACTTATCAACTCTTTTGTTTAAGATTAACAAAAAATATTATAATTTTGACATCACTTTACTTGCTGCTTTTATAGTTGCATCTATATCATCATTTGTCATCGTGTCGCAAATAAATCCTGTCTCATATTGACTACATGCAAAATAGAAGCCTTTTTTTAACATACCATTGTGGAACTTTGCAAATCTATTAAAATCACACTTTCCAACCTCTTTCATATTTGTCGGAGCATTTTCTGTATCACAAAAGAAAAATCCAAACATAGAACCTCTTGTATCAACATGAAATGGAATATCATAACTTTTGGCTACTTTTTTAAGCCCTTTTGTAAGCCTAACAGCTTTGTCATTTAATCTTTTATATATATATTTATCAGCTTTTAGTTTTTGTAAAGATTTGAGTCCAGCTGCCATAGCTACTGGATTTCCACTTAGTGTTCCTGCTTGGTATATAGAACCATTTGGACTAAGTTGATCCATGATCTCATCACTACTAGCAAAAGCACCTACAGGCATACCTGCACCTATTACTTTACCAAAAGTAACTATATCTGCTTGAGTTTTAACTATCCCAGAAGCCCCTTTTAAAGATGCTCTAAATCCAGACATAACTTCATCAAAAATCAACAATGCACCATGCTTATCACATAATTTTCTACAAGCTTCTAAAAACTCTTCACTAGCTGGTACTAAACCCATATTTCCAGCAATTGGTTCTATAATGATACATGCTATATCTGATGATTCTTTGAAGCATTTTTTAAGTTGTTTGATATTGTTATATTCACTTAAAATAGTATGTTTTACTAAATCAGCTGGAACTCCAGGACTTGATGGTGCTCCAAAAGTAGCCATACCACTTCCAGCACTTACAAGTAAACTATCACTATGACCATGGTAACACCCCTCAAACTTGATAATATTATCTTTTTTTGTAACTCCCCTTGCTAATCTTATAGCACTCATAACTGCTTCAGTACCGCTACTTACAAATCTTACTTGATCAAGGTTATCGTACATCTCTATTATTTCACTAGCAAGTGATGTTTCAAGTTCAGTTGGTGCCCCAAATGAAAGACCATTTTTAACTGTTTTTAAAACTACTTTTTCTATATCTTTATCACAATGTCCAAAAATAAGTGGACCCCAACTTTGTACAAAATCAAGATATTTATTTCCATCAATATCTTTCATATAACTACCGTCACCTGAAGCTATAAAAGGCGGTGTTCCACCAACTGAACTAAAACTTCGTACAGGAGAATCAACTCCACCAGGTATCACGCACTTTGCTTTTTTATAAGCTTTTTTACTTTTCTCAAACATCTTTTCCCTTTAAACAATAGTTGTTATTTATAAAATTTTTGTATTGTACAATAAGTTATTATTAAAAATAATTAATAAAATAGAACTATATAAGATTGTGTTGTTAAATTTGTGATATAATTGAACGATAAATGTATTATACGAAGGATTAAAATGAATATATTAATAGTAGATGATTCAAAAACAATATTAAATAGACTAAAATTCAGCATTGAAGGTGAATTGGATTTAGATGTGTATACAGCAGCTTCAATGAAAGAGTGTGCTGATTTGATACTAAAACATAAAGGTAAATTTGACCTTGCACTTTTAGATTATAATCTTCCTGATGCACAAAATGGAGAGATAGTAACATTTATAAAAAAATTTAATATCCCATCAATTCTATTAACAGGTACAGAATTAGATAAAGAAAATCCAATATTTAAAAATGAAAATTTAATAGATTATATTATCAAAAATGGTGGATATGCCATAGATTATACCGTCTCTATTGTTAGAAGGTTTATGAGAAACAAAGATATTGATATTCTTATCATCGATGATTCTAAGACATTTGCTTTTAAAATGGAGATACTATGTAAAAAATACAACTTAAATACTTTAGTTGCACATAGTGGTGAAGAGGCTCTTGAGATTATAGATAAAAGAGCAAATCTTAAAATAATACTTATAGATTATATGATGCCTGGTATGAATGGGTTAGAGTGTACAATGCAAATAAGAAAAAATCATAAAAAAGATGATATTGCAATAGTTGCTTTATCAGGTACAAGTGATAAAGATATTGTTGCTAAGTTTTTAAAATATGGTGCAAATGATTTCTTATATAAAGACTTTAGTAATGAAGAGTTTTTAGCAAGAGTAAATAACAATCTTGAGGTGATGGAACTATTCGCAACAACTCAAGATAAAGCAAAAAAAGATGAACTAACTGGTCTATTTAATAAAAAATATTTTTTAAATATAGGTAGTGCTGTGTATAGTAGAGCAAAACAAAACCATGATCTTTTAGCTGCAATTGTGATTGAGATAGATGACTTCAATATTATTAATGATTCACATGGTCACGATGTAGGTGATGAAGCCGTTAAAGTGGTAGCTTCAATACTTGACAAACATATCAATAAAGATTCTATCATATCAAGGTTTGGTAGAGATCAATTTTGTATTTTACTTAAAAATAGACCTTATGGTGAGATTGTACAAATATTTGATGAGATAAAAGATATAGTATCAAAGCAAAAAATAAAATGTAATATAGGTGATATAAATATAAAAGTATCAGTTGGTGCAAACATAGATTTAGGTGAAAATTTAGATGATATGATATATATAGCTGATGAAACACTTTGTAGTTTAAGGTTTAAGGGCTTAGATAAAGTGTTGATAAACTCTAGTAAGCATTAAATATGTTTATAGGTTCACCTTATCTATAATACCCATATTTAAACCCTTTATCCTCTTTGTATTTATCTTTATAAAGTTTAAAATCTTCATAAACATTTTTACAAAGATATATATCATTTTTATATCCATCAATAGATAGTTTTCTAGCTCGTCCTAAGTTTTGAATAGTACCCAAACCATTTGCATAGAGATAGGCTAAACTACAAGCAGATAATTTGTGTTTATTTTCAAAATAAGCTATCTCTAGCCATCTCATCGCTTCTTTGTAGTCCTTTTGTGTACCTTGTCCATGAATTAGCATATTGGCTACTCTAAATTGTGATTTTGGATGGTTTAGTTTTGCTAACTCTAAAAAAAGTGTATATCCTTTTTTATAATCATGATATTTATATTGCTTTAAAGAGTATATAGTAGCTATATTGTATTTTGCTTTTATATCACCATATAGTGATGCTTTTTTAAAATAACTCATAGCAACAGATAAATTCTTTTTTACTTTTATACCTTTATAGTAAATAATACCCAATTTAAAGTAACCTTTATCTTCACCTTCAATTGCAGATTTTTTGTAAAGTTGTATCGCTTTTTTAATATTATTGTTCTCATATTCTTTGTTTGCTTCTTCGAATGTAGATCCATAAAGATGAAAATAAAAAATAAAAAAAGGTAAAAAAATTATTCTTAAAATTGTATATCCTTTAAAGTAGATTATTTGTTTATATTTTACACTATTTTTGCTAAATAAAAGTTTGTCACATATAAAAATAAAAATTGTTTTTGAACCCTTTAGATAAGGGATTTAAAATTGATAAAATTTTAGATATAAATCTTTATATTATTTCTTATTTTTAGATTAAATTTAAAATAAATTAGCTACAAAGCCTTTAAATAAAGGATATTGTAGATAAATATTAAAATTGTTAAACAATAAATTATTATTTGATTAAAGAAAATTTAAAGATGATTTTATACTCTTTTAAGTTATCAACTGATATGTGAATAGTAAGTGAATAACCTAGTAAATTACATAAATAGACTTAAACCTCTTTGTTAAGGTAATCATCTATTAAAATTGCATCTTTTTTATTTAAAACTGCTGAAATTTGTTCTATATTTGAATTTTTTATTTCAGTAAAAGTACCAAAATAGTTTAAAAGTTTTTTAACTTTTGCTTCACCTATGCCTCGTATATTTAAAAGTGAGATCTCTTTGTCTTGAGACCTTTTTTGTTTTTTATGAAAGTTAATAGCAGTTCTATGGGCTTCATCTCTAAGTCTTTGACAAAATTGTAGTCTTTTATCAGATGGTTCAAGTTTTAAGATACCATTTTTTGTATAAAGTATATCTTTTGCACTACCTTTTGCTCGATGTGCTTTTGCATCAATTTTCTCTTTTGCTATTGCCACAACATCTAGATTTACACCAACACTTTGAACAATATCATATGCAAGGTTTAATAATGCCACACCACCATCTAATACCCAAAGATCAGGTGGTGGATTTTCTTCAAATCTCTCAACCCTTCTAGTTAAAAGTTCTTTCATCTGTCCATATTCATCATTTGCTTCTAAATTGTATAAGCGATAATCATCTTTATAAAACTTATCTTTATCCCATACAATCATACTTCCCACTTTGGCTTGACCCATCATTTGTGAGTTGTCGTAGCATTCATATCTGTATGGTGTTTTGTCTAAGTTAAATAGCTCTTTAAGTTGTCTGTATATAACACTATTTGTAGATGTTTTATCTATCTTTAATAGTTCCATACAATTATTTGTTGCTACTTCTATTAGTTGTTTTTTTATACCTATTTTGGGTGTAGTTATAGATATTTTTTTATTATACTTATTTGTTATAAACTCTTCAAGTTCTGAACTACTTTCTATTGTATTTGCTGTTAAAATACTATTTGGTATGGTTGGTAAATTTTGATTATAGTAGTTTATCATAGCTGTTTTATATATATCATCTTTTGATGTAATATCAGTGATATTTACATAGTTATGTGATGTTGATATTAGTTTACCTTCTCTTATAAACATCTTTACAATTACAGCTCTTGTGTCACTTGCCTCCACACAAAATAGATCTAGGTCTTCATTTTTTGCAAAGTCTAATGTTGATTTTATTTGTGATTTACTAATAGTTTGAATTCTATCTCTTAGTTTCATAGCATCTTCAAATCTAAATTGGGTACTATAATCTTCCATTTTTAATTTTAATTTCTCTATTACTATTGATTTTGTTGTTATATATTTTATAGCATCATCTAAGATAACTCTATATTTCTCTTTTGATATTTTACCCTCACAAGGGGCAAGGCATTTTTCTATTTGATAAAACATACAAGCTTTACCACCTTTTACACATGACTTTTTTTGCACTAATGGAACTATCTCATATATACTATCAAGTAGATCTTTAGCACCACTACTAAATGGTCCATAATATTTTATATTTTGTTTATTTAAAACTTTTCTTGTTATATCTAATCTTGGAAAATCATCATTTAAATCTACATAGATATATGGATAAGTTTTATCATCTCTTAAAAGTATATTGTACTTTGGTTTAAGTTGTTTGATAAGTGAATTTTCAAGTATAAGTGCATCGTTTTCATTTTCAACAATGATATAATTTAAGTCTTTAACTTCACTAATCATTTTATCTATTCTAGGACCTAGTTTATTTGAGGGTTCCAAAATAGGTGTAAATTTAAAGTAACTTTTTACTCTATTTTTAAGAACTTTTGCTTTTCCTATATATAATAGTTTTCCATCTTTGTCAAAGTATTGATACACTCCAGGAGTTGCAGGGAGTTGTTTTAGTTTTTCTTCTAAAGTCATAAACGAAGTATAACTTAACTTATATAAACAAAGAGTTAGATATAATTGTTTGAATATAATGAATAATTTGATCCAATAATAAGTTTTACTTAAGATTAAAGGAAATAGCTTAATTAATAAAGTAATTTTCATCTAGTTTCATATTAAAATGTATTAATATATAGCTCTTAATCTTCTAGTCACGCGTAATTTCTTTGTTAATCTTAAGTAAAACTTATTATTGAATTAAACTATATAACAAATCAATCACATAGGGAAAAGATGGATTATTTTTTATTTTTAATATACAAGACATTTAAGTTTATAGTTTTAAGATTACCAAAGTTTTTAGTTAAATATTTTTTAGATTTTATAACTTTTGTTATCTATACTATTGATAGGAAGCATAGAAGATTTGGTATGGCAAATCTTGATTTTGTCTATAAAGACACACTTACAAAAAAGAGAAAAGAGGAGATACTTAAAAACTCATATACAAATATGGTATATAATTTATATGAATTTATAGAAAATCCTACCCTAAATCTTGAGCAAATAGAAAAAAAAGTTACACTTAAAAATGAACATATAATAACTGATGCTATCAAAGAAAACAAAAAAATCATACTAATATCAGCACATTACGGAAACTGGGAACTTATCACCTCCTACATATCTATGAAATACAAACCAACAACAATGGTTGGAAGAAAGATGGAAAATCATTATTTCAATGATGATATGGAAAAAAACAGAAAAAAACACAACTCTCAGATGCTTCCTAAAAAAGGAAGTGCAAAGGGTCTTATCAAAGCTTTAAGAGATGATAGAATACTAGGGCTGGCTATTGATCAGCACATACAACTTAAAAGAGGTATCGAGATAAACTTTTTGGGGTATAGAGCTTCCATGGTTGATTCAACTTCAAGGATTGCACTTAAAACAGGTGCGGTTATAATTCCTGTATATTTTATAAAAGATGGTTTTGGAAAATATACCATAGATTTTAAAGATCCTTTAAGTGTTGAAAATCTTACAAGTGAAGATAAAGTTAAAGAGTTGACACAACTTCAAGCAGATTCTATGAGTGAACAGATATTAAAAAAACCAGATGATTGGATGTGGGTACATAGAAGATTTAAAGCGTTTTATAGTGAGATCTATAACTAAACTACATCTTATTACATTTTTGTTAGAATTCCAAAGATTTACAAAATAACTAATAAGATGGAGATATATTAATATGAAACAACAATATAAGTCATACCAACAAACTTGCGATTTTTTAAAAGATTGTGTTAAAAAATATCCAGATCTTATTAAGATTGAATCTATAGGAAAAACATGGGAAGATAGAGATATTATGTTAGCAACTATATCTCTAAATGTTGAAAATGCAGATTTAAAACCAGCTATGCTTTATACAGGTACAGTTCATGCAAGGGAATGGATAGGGAATGAACTAGCTGCTTCATTTATAGAGTATCTATTGCAAAATCATAGTTCAAATCCAAAAGTTTTAAAAACATTAACAAAAAATACACTATATATAGTACCATGTTTAAATCCTGATGGGTTTGAGTATAGTAAAAATCATTTCTCTTTTTGGAGAAAAAATAGACGAGATAATGGTGATGGTACTTATGGTGTAGATTTAAATAGAAACTTTTCTGTAGGATACCAAAAATCTTCAGATACATCATCAAATGTTTATAGTGGACCAAATCCATTTAGTGAGCCAGAAACAGCAGCTATGAAAAATTTTGTAGATAATAAATCAAATATCACAATAGCTTTGGATTATCATAGTCAAGGAAATGTTTTTTTTCCAGCACATAAATTTAATCATGAACAAGAGATAGAGGGTACAGATTTAAATACTCTTTGTGCAAATATGAACTATGAAATTTTTAAAGTTACAGGTAGAAAATATGGAATTCATAGAGGAAAACCACCAACTAAACTTATAAGTGGAAGTGGTAGAGAGTATTATTATAGCCTTGGTATTATTTCAGCAGTTGTTGAAGTTGGTACTAGAAATATACCTGATTTTATGCAAAATATGCAAGAGAGTATTGATGAAAATATACCAGCACTATTAAGAAGTTTAGGTGAGGCACAAAACTATAGTAAAAATGCACCATCGCGAGTAGATAATTTTCATATTGATTTAGTAACATCTAGTGAAGTTACATTATCTTGGGACTATCCTTGCAATAAAGATATATATTTTCAAATATTTAGAAATACTGAAAATAAAGAGTCTTGTAATGATTCAAATTTAATAGCTCAAACATATAACAAAAGTTTTAAAGATATTCAACTTCAAAGTGGTACAACATATTATTATTATATAAGAGCTATAAATAACCTTACTAAAGTAAAGTCGCCATATGCACCAAAAACAAAAGTAAAGACATTGCTAGAAGATGATGAGTTTAGTAAAACAATTTTTCCAATACCGTCAGATGCTGGTTATGTATCTGAAAAGTTATTAGAAACTAATAGAAAACATTTTGGAGTGAACTCTTTATTTATTGGTATAAATGAATCTAAAGGTGTTAGTTATGGAGTGGTACAATTTAATTTAGAAGGTATTCCTCAAAATGCTATCATTAAAGATGTGAAAATATCACTATACCCTTTAAATAGAGTAAATGCTAAAATAGAAAAATATGGTGAGTGGTCTATGTCATTTGTTGATTTACAAAGTGTATCAGAACTTAGTGATTTTGAACAGATTAAAAATGCAGAGATTCTAGAAACTTTAGGGCATACTATCCCATCTGATCAACTTACACAAGGTAAATGGAATCATTGGATTTTTAAAGATAATGAAAAAGCAATTTTACAATCACAATTGTCTAATGGAAAAGTTTTATTCAAAATAGCAGGACCTGAAACTTTACCTGATGGTAGAGATAGTCAAATGATGATGTTTGATTTGGGCTATGGTAATTTTGGTGGTGGATTACACTATAGACCAAATATAGATATTAAATACACTATACCAAGTGTAGAAACTATTATAGAAGCTACAAAAACTGTAACTATATCAAGTGATGGAAATGATGAACAAAAATTAAGTTGTGGATTTGATAAGAAAAACAATAAAATATATGGATTGATGGAGTTTAACTTAGATATGTTACCAGATCCAAGTGAAACTGCGATGACAGATTGTTATATCCAAATAAAAAATAAAAGTGTACCAAAAACCAAGGAAGATATAAGATACAATGTTGAGTTTGTAGGTGTTGATGAGATATCATATGAAGCGATTCAAAATAGAGATAGAATAGAGTTTATAGGATATGAAGTAAGCCGTGCTGATATTTTAAAAGATAAAACTCATAAGTTTATATTTGATTATTATTCTATTTTAGCACTAGAAGATAGACACAAAACTAATCAAAAAGCAAAATTTGTAATAAAACCTACATCATCTGATGCTAAGAATTATCGTGTTCAATGGTTTGGTAAAGATACAGAACATAGTGTAAAGTTAGTGATAAAATATATAAAAAGGAGAAAAGAGCCTGTTTTACCTGTAGAAAATTGTAAATATACTATAGAGAATCAAAGGTTAAAATTGACATGGGATAACCCAACATGTGATGAATTTGTTGGTGTTTATGTCGTAAGAAACAGGTTTCATATCCCAAAAAATCATCAAGATGGTGATAAAATATACGCAGGTCGTGATAACTATACTTATGATGATTTTGGTAGTTTAGATATTGATAAGTATTATGCTATATTTAGTTATGATAATGTTCCAAATTATGGAGACCCTGTGATAATAGAATATAAAAAATAGTTTTATATTCTATAGGTTCCCT
>JAYEPD010000088.1:0-2354 GCA_034723675.1 Campylobacterota bacterium | reverse complement strand
ATGCACATGATCTTGCACCATTTGATGTTTATCATAAAGTTAGAGGGCTTAAATGGCCAGTTGTTGATGGTAAAGAGACTCAGTGGAGATTTAATGCTAAATACGATCCGTATGCAGCAAAAGCAGTTAAAAAAGATGGTAGTGGTAACTCACATGCATTCTATGGAACACTTGCTAAAAATTTATTACAAGGTGATTTACTAGGTGCCAATAAAGCATTAGGTAAAAAAGCTCTTAAAAATAAAGCTAAGATTTTCGCTAGACCATATATGGATCCACCAGAAATGCCAAGTAAAGAATACCCAGTATGGTTATGTACAGGTAGAGTTCTAGAACACTGGCATAGTGGTACTATGACTATGAGAGTTCCTGAGTTATACAGAGCTGTTCCAGAAGCATTATGTTATATGCATCCAGAAGATGCTAAGAAATATGGTGTAAAACAAGGTCAACTTTGTTGGGTTGATTCTAGAAGAGGTAAAGTTAAAGCAAGAGTTGAAACTAGAGGTAGAAACCGACCATCAAAAGGGCTTGTATTTGTTCCTTGGTTTGATGAGAAAGTATTTATTAATAAAGTTTGTGCTGATTATACATGTCCACAATCTAAACAAACTGACTTTAAAAAGTGTGCAGTTAAAATATACGCAGTATAAAACGATAGAAAAAGAGAAATATTATGGTAAGTGATAGAAGAAGATTTATTTTAGGAGCTGCAAGAGGTGTTGGATTAGTAGCACTTGGTGGTTTGGTATGGAGTGCTTATGTTGATGAAGTAACAGCAAATAAGTTAATACTACGACCACCAGGAGCTATTAAAGAGGAAGATTTTTTAGCTACATGCATCAAGTGTGGTATGTGTGCTGAAGCTTGTCCTTTTGATACTTTAGTTTTAGCAAAACCTGGAAGTAATAAACCTTTAGGAACACCTTACTTTGAGCCAAGAGATATACCATGTTATATGTGTCCAGATATCCCTTGTGTTCCTGTATGTCCTACAGGTGCATTAGATGAAGCATCTGTTACAACCAATGGAGAGCTAGATATAAATATAGCTGATATGGGTGTAGCTGTTGTGGATACTAAAAACTGTATAGCCTTTTGGGGTATTCAATGTGATGCTTGCTATAGAGCTTGTCCATTAATGGATAAAGCGATATACTTAGAATATGAAAAAAATGAAAGAACTGGAAAGCATGCTTTTCTTAAACCGATTGTTGATAGTGATTTTTGTACTGGATGTGGGCTTTGTGAAAGAGCTTGTGTTACAAAAAAAGCAACTATAACTGTAGTACCTAGAGAAGTGGTGATTGGTTCTTTAGATGATCACTATATAAAAGGTTGGGATAAAAAGGACGAAAATAGACTTGAAAATGCACATGCTGAAGTAACTACAACTGAAAGAAGTAAAAGAACAGCTGTTGATTCTTTGAATGATGACTTTATAGGGGGAATTTTAGATGACTAGTTTATGGAGTAATTATAGATTTCTTATATTAAGAAGAGTTGTTCAAATAGGCTTGATGTTACTTTATATCGGTGGTAATTATTGGGGATGGAATTTTATACAAGGAAACTTAAGTTCATCTATGTTATTTGGTTTTATACCGTTAAGTGATCCATTTGCAGCATTACAAATGTTTGCAGCAGGTGCTATTATTACTACAAATTTAGTAATAGGTGCATTACTAATAACGGTAGCTTATGGTCTTGTTGGTGGTAGAGTATTTTGTAGTTATGTTTGTCCTATAAATATGGTGACAGATGCTGCAAACTATTTAAGAAGAAAACTTGGATTTAATGAAATTCAAAAAAAACAACCAGCTTCTAGATCTATACGATACTGGGTATTAGGACTTAGTTTGGTTCTTTCATATATTTTAGGTGTAACTGCATTTGAGTTTATATCTCCAATATCAATAACTCATAGAGCTATTATATTTGGTGTAGGACTTGGATGGACAGCTGCTCTTGTGATCTTTCTTTTTGATCTGTTTATATTAAAAAATGGTTGGTGTGGTCATATCTGTCCTCTTGGTGGTTTCTATGGAACTATCGGAAAAGTTGGACTTATAAGAGTAGACCATGATGAAGAGAAATGTACAGCTTGTATGAAATGTAAAGAGGTGTGTCCTGAAAGCCAAGTTTTATTTATGGTTAGTAAAGAGTCTTTACAAGTTCTTGATGGTGCATGTACAAATTGTGGTAGATGTGTTGAGGTGTGTGATGATGATGCACTTAACTTCTCTATTAGAAAACTCGCAAAGGAGAAAATTAAAAATGAAAATGATAAATAAAATAACTTTAAGTTTAGCAGTTGCATCTAGTATATTATTAACTGGATGTAACGATAGTAC
>JAYEPD010000087.1:4891-11846 GCA_034723675.1 Campylobacterota bacterium | reverse complement strand
AGACGATTCAAACATTTTACCCTCATTATGATTTTATTAACATATTATATTTAGATAGTTAGTGCGAGTTCCTCTATTACAACTTTGTTTTTACCTGTATGTTTTGCTTTATATAGTGCTTCATCTGCTCTTTTGAATAGTTCATTGTATGTATCAGTTTCGTGAAGTTGAGATATTCCAAAAGAACAAGTGATTCTTAACTCTTTAGTAAAAACATATCCCTCTATAGTTAGTCTTATTTTTTCAGCAACTAATATTCCATTTTCTATATCAGTATTTGGTAAACCCAAACAAAACTCCTCTCCACCCCATCTACATACAATATCGCTATTTCTTGAAGATATTTTTAATATATTTGCTATATCTTGAAGTATATTATCCCCTATATCATGACCATAAGTATCATTTACATATTTAAAACCATCAATATCAAGTATTATTACAGATAAATATCTATCTTTATTTCTTTGAACCTGTTTTATCTCATAACCCATTAATGAATCAAATTTTCTTCTATTGTACAGTTGTGTCAAAAAATCTGTTGACGCTTTTGTTTCGAGATTTTCAGTTTTCTCTATAAGTTTTTGATTTATTTTTGATAGTTCTAAACCTTTTTGTTTAACTAAATCAAGCCATTTATTATTTACAAGTCTTAAAAGTTCTGTTTGTGTTACTACACCTGTAATCTTATCATTACTATCTATAACAACCAATCTTTTGAAATGTTTTTCTTTTAAAAATTCCAAGGCATCATATATCTTTATCTTACTTGTAACTGTTTGAAGTGGTGAACTCATAAAGTTTTTAATTGGTTCATTTAGGTTTGCATCTATATGCATAGCACTTAAAAAATCTTTTGTAGTAAATATACCTAAAGGTTTATGTTCATTATTGATAATTATTACTGAATCTATATTTTTATATTTCATAAGTTTTATAGCATTTACAGTTGCTTCGTTTTCATAAACAGTAATTGCTGAATACTTTAATATAATATTACCAAGCGATTGCTTTTGTATAAGTATTTGAGGGTCAATATTATTTATAATATCTGTTTGTGATAATATACCTATAACATTACCATCTTTAATTGCAGCCATATACTCACTATTTATTGATTCTTGATCTAATATCTCTAGTATATTTATACTTGCATCAACTTTTTGTATTCTTTGTAAAACTATATCTGATAATTTTGTTTTCATTGAGATATTTTGTATTTTAAATTCAATAGCATCATTTGTTGTAAGGATATAAAAATCTTCATTATCTTTACAACTAACTAATATTGTTCTTAAGTTTGATTTTGTCATTTGCTTAACAGCATCTTCTACAGTAGTAGATAAATTAACAGAAACAATATCTTTTACACAAATATCTTCAATTGTTGGCATCATATTTCTATCCTTGTTTAGCTATATAGCTTCTATAAAGTAATTATAACTAAAATTATATAAGAGATAAAAACAAAATATTAATGATAAATTAGCACTCACCGTTACACTTTCTCCCACTCAAAATTACTAATATTTCTTTGCGTCACATCAAAGTGAATCCCTACAAGATAGATATCTTTTTTCTGACTTAAGTATTGATTTGCATACCCTTTTTGTTTGATCTGCTCTAGGGCATTTTCTTTTCCATCTATCTTAAACTCTACAATATATATAGTTTGCTCCATATGGATGATTAAATCTATGCGACCTTTATTGTTTGCTTTTTCAGACTCTATCAAAACACCTAAACTTTGTAGATATATAAATATAGCACTAGCATAAAATCCCTCATAGTTTTGTATCTCATTATTTGTAAAGTTATTGTATGGGATAGAGTCAAACATAGATTTTAAAGAGAGTTCAAGGTTGTCCATATCTGGAACTTCCAATGCATCGTAAAGATCATCTTGGATACTAAGTCTTTTTGTAATATCTTTTGATGCAAGTGCGTCAATAAGATGATCACTTAAAGATTGCTGTACCTCTTTGTTTGGTATTTTCAATTTATACTCAAATCCACCTCTTCTTTTTTCTATTTGTTTTTCAATGGTCAAATACCCAGCTTGATAGAGTATCACTTCTAAGTCAATGTTATCTATATCAAAGCTATCTAGTATCTGTTCTCCTACTGTTATATTACTTAAGTTTGGTAAAAAGTAGTTGTTTTTTTCTATCAGTTTTATAAGATATGTAGGTGTAGAAGTTGAAAACCAGTAGTTTTTATACTCCTTATTGTTTCCTAGAAATTGTAAAATATCAAAAGGATTGTATAGTGGGTCTTTGAGAAAATTATATCCATTGTACCACTTTTGTACTTTTAGCATATCTGTATCTTTAAAATACCCATGAAAACTATCGAGCAAGTTATTATGTGTATATCCACATATATTTCCAAAGCTTTTATTTAAAGATATATCTGTAAGCATATTTAATCCACTAAAGATAGAAGCCTTACTAAACTTACTAACTCCTGTTAGAAATACAAACTTTAGATACTCATCACTCCCTTTTAGTACTGTATAAAATCCTTTTATGATCTCTCTAGCTTCTCCTGCCACATCCATCTGATCTAGGTTATCTAATATAGCCTTATCATACTCATCTATTAGCACTACTACTTTTTGATTGTATTTATCATGTACTGCTTGGATAAACTCTTGAAAACAGATAGAAACATTGTTATTTATTTCACATTTTACATCTAACTCATCTTGATTTTTTTTCAAAGTTCGTACCAAAGCTTGTCGTATCATTTTAGCAGATCTTAGTTCTAAATCAAAACTTATCTTTATAACAGGATATTTTATATCCCAATCCCATTTGTCTTCTATAGATAACCCACTAAAATACTTTTTATTCCCCTCAAAGATATTTTTAAGAGTATCTAAGAATAAACTCTTACCAAATCTTCTAGGACGAGAGAGAAATACATATCTATAATTATCAATAATATCATAAGCTATATCTGTCTTATCTATATAGATATAGTTCTCTTCTCTTATATCTTTAAATGTTTGAATACCAATTGGGAGTTTTTGTAAAGCCATTTTTAAAAGTCCTTTTATAATTTGGATAGATATTATATCAAAATTAATTAAAAAGCTATAAATGTATAGATTTTTATAGGTTCCGATTTAATGACAAATTGGCACTTTATCAATTTAAGTGCTAATTTATAAAAATCACTTGACATTACTTCACTCATATGATATAATTTTATTAGCACTCAAAGATTGGGGTTGCTAAATAAGGAAGATTTTAAAGTTATGATAAATAAAAAAGAGTTTTTATTAGATTCTATTATCCGTGCATATATTGAACATCTTGAACCTATTGGTTCAGGACAATTAAAATCTATGTATGATATATCTTATTCACCTGCGACTATTAGAGGGTACTTTAAAAAGTTAGGAGATGAGGGATACTTAGCTCAAGAGCATGCAAGTAGTGGAAGAACACCAACTACTGAAGCTTTAAAAGAGTATTGGGACAGTAGACTCAATAATAAACTTGACTTTATCAATTACAACAGGTTAAATATGCTTGCAAGACAAACAGGATTGTCAGTATTTTTAAAAGAGCAACAGATACAAACACTTCAAAGAGTTTTAAATATTGAGAATTTATATCTTTTATTGGAGTTTAGTTCATTTTCAATTACGATTAAATTTAATAATGCATTATATAAATTTTTAAGTGATATGATAAATTTAGAAGCACAAAGTATCCTAGAAGTTGCAAAACAAGTTGGTGCTAGTGATCTATTTATAGAACTAGACAAGTATCTTTTTAATAAAGATTTTGAGATCATAAATATAAAAGAGTTTTTAAAACTTTGTGTGGATTATAACTTAGATGAAAGAGATATCAATAAGTTTTTAAATGGGAACATTATGGATTCACTTAAAAGTGGTGTATATTATCATGGAGATTATGGATTAAAACAGATTTTACCACATGAGTATTTAGGGGTAGTGCATGATGTTGTTATAAATGGCAAAAAATTTAAGATGTTAGTAGTTGGGTTATTATCAAAAGATTATGAATATTTTTATAAAGGAATTATATAAATGAGTACAGAAGAGAATAAAGAAGAAGTACAAACGAAGGAGATGACAAATGAAGATACTAAGGTATCTTCAGACTCATCGAGTGTTATTGAAGAGACTACTGAAGTTGAAACAGAAGTAGAAGTAGATGATACTGAAAAATTTGCATCTTTAGATGATGAGCAAGAATCTTCTGACCTAATGTCAGAAGAAGGTCGTGCGAATTTTAAAGCAAAAATGGAGGCAAAAGTAGCAGATGCAGACGCACGGGCTAAGGAAGCAGAGGATAAGTTTTTAAGAACTCATGCTGATTTTGAAAATATTAAAAAAAGACTTGAAAAAGAGAAATACAACGCTATAGATTATGCAAGTGAAAAGTTTGCTAAAGATTTATTAGCTCCTATTGATGCAATGCAAATGGCAATGTTAAGTGCCTCTGGTGATATACCAGCAGAAGACTTAGTAAATAAGTTAAAAGAGGGATTTGAACTAACTGTAAAAGCATTTAACAAAGCTTTTGAAAAGCATGATATAACCGAGGTTGAATATGATGAGTTTAATCCAGATTATCACAACGCAGTACAGCAAGTGCCAAGTGAAGAAGTAGAATCAGGACAGATAGTTATGGTTATGCAAAAAGGTTATAAGTTTAAGGATAGACTATTACGAGAAGCGATGGTATCTGTAGCTAATTAAAAGCAGTCTTTTGGAAAATTTCTGCGTTGGACAAAAAAACTAAAACAGTCACTTACTATAAGTAAGCTCCCGCTTTAGTTTTTTTATCCGCCTTGAACTTTCCTCTAAATACTGCTTTTAAGCTGAGTTGAGTATGACCGCGATGTCAAAAAACTATAAAATAAAATTTAAAAACAAAACAACAAAGGAAATAAAATGAGTAAAGTAATAGGGATAGATTTAGGAACAACAAATTCATGTGTATCAGTATATGAAGGTGGAGAAGCAAAGATTGTAGCAAATAAAGAGGGTAAAAACACTACTCCTTCAATCGTAGCATTTACAGATAAAGGTGATGTATTAGTTGGAGATCCAGCAAAAAGACAAGCGATCACAAATCCAGAAAAAACAATATATTCTATTAAAAGAATTATGGGTCTTATGATGGATGAAGAGCATGCAAAAGATGCTATGGATAAAGTTGGTTATAAAATTGTAAATAGAAATGGAGCAGCTGCTGTTGAGATTGATGGTAAAACATATACTCCTCAAGAGATCTCTGCAAAAATTTTAACAAAGCTTAAAACAGATGCAGAAGCTTACCTTGGTTCAACAGTAACTGATGCAGTTATAACTGTACCTGCATACTTCAATGATGCACAAAGAAAAGCAACTCAAGAAGCTGGTACAATTGCTGGTCTTAATGTATTAAGAATCATCAATGAGCCAACAGCTGCAGCTTTAGCTTATGGACTTGATAAAAAAGGTGAAGAGAAAGTTATCGTTTATGATTTAGGTGGTGGTACATTTGATGTTACTGTACTTGAAATTGGTGATGGAACATTTGAAGTACTCTCAACTGATGGAAATGCTTTCTTAGGTGGAGATGACTTTGATAATGTAATTATTGATTGGTTAGCTGAAGATTTTAAAGGTGAATTTGGTATCGATTTAAGAGATGATAAAATGGCTCACCAAAGACTTAAAGATGAAGCAGAAAAAGCTAAAAAAGAGTTATCTGCAACTGCTGAAACTGAGATAAATTTACCATTTATCACTGCTGATGCAACAGGACCAAAACACTTAGTGAAGTCTTTAACAAGAGCAAAATTTGAAGCAATGACAGACAACTTAGTTTCTGAAACATTAGATCATATTAAAGTTGCTATGAATGATGCTGGACTTGATAACGATGAGATTGATGAAGTTATCATGGTTGGTGGATCTACTAGAATCCCTAAAGCTCAAGAAGTAGTTAAAGAGTACTTTGGTAAAGAGTTAAATAACTCTGTTAATCCTGATGAAGTTGTTGCTGCTGGTGCTGCTATTCAAGGTGGGGTGCTTAAGGGTGATGTTAAAGATGTATTATTATTAGATGTTACTCCATTATCTCTTGGACTTGAAACTTTAGGTGGAGTTATGACTAAACTTATTGATAAAGGTACAACAATCCCTGTTAAGAAATCTCAAGTATTCTCAACAGCTCAAGATAACCAGCCAGCTGTATCAATTGTAGTTGGTCAAGGTGAGAGAGAATTTGTTAAAGATAATAAATCTTTAGGTCAATTTGAACTTTCTGATATCCCAGCAGCTCCAAGAGGTGTACCTCAAATTGAAGTAACATTTGATATTGATGCAAATGGTGTTTTAAATGTATCTGCTAAAGATAAAGGAACAGGTAAAGAAAACAAAATTACTATCTCTGGTTCGTCTGGATTAAGCGATGATGAGATTGAAAAAATGGTAAATGAAGCAGAAGCAAATAAAGAAGCTGATGAAGCTAAAAAAGATTTGATTGAAGTTAAAAATCAAGCAGAAGCAATGCTTCACTCAACTAAAAAATCTTTAGAAGAAAATAAAGGTGTAGTAAGTGAAGAGGAAGAGAAAGCTATCATTGATGCAGCTGCTGAACTTGAAGAGTTATTAAAAGATGAATCTGCTACTAAAGAGCAAATTGAAGAGTCTCTTAAAAAACTTACAGAAGTTTCTCATAAATTAGCAGAAGCGATGTATAAAAAAGAGGGTGGAGACCCAGCAGCTGCTGGAGCAAATCCAGCAGATGCAAAGAAAAAGAAAGATGACGATGACATTATTGATGCAGAGGTAGAGTAAAACAATAGTGACTAAATGTCACTATTGTTTTGCGAATTAAAATATAGTGACTAAATAATGTCACCATTGTTTTACGAATTAAAGTCATAGTGATTAAATGTCACTATTGCTTTACGAATTAAT
>JAYEPD010000087.1:0-4791 GCA_034723675.1 Campylobacterota bacterium | reverse complement strand
GCTGTTAAAAATATATAATCTTTTCCAGTAACAGTAACTCTGAACTTTTTTTGTTGAAGATACTTTTTACAAAAATTAACATCTTTGTAGAGTACTGACATCTCAGAAAAATTATAGTTTTTAGCCTTTGCTCCGTATATCATCTGCTCATCAATCCATCTACAGTTTGGAAATCCAAGTATCATAGCACCATCTTTTTTTAGATAGTTTTGTACTATATTCATAAATGCTTTGTTAAAATCTATACTTGAACTTTGAAGTGTTCCTATAGATATAATCAAATCATATTTTTCTAAATTTAACTTTTCAAGATGATTTATATCTCCTTCTAAAAAAGTTATATTTTCATCATCAAATTTTTCTTTTGCTTTTTTTATAGCAGAACTACAATAATCTATCCCAACTAAGTGTAAGTTTTTAAAGTTTTTAGAGATATTTTTTATAACTTCAAACTCCCCTCCACTATTAATACCAAGATTAAGTATCTTTAACCTTGTATCAAGTTTTACATTTTCTAAGGCTTTTAGATAATGAACGATAAAAGATGTTTGATTGTTCTTATCTATTTTTGAGAAATTTGAGTTTTCTCCATATTTATCTTCAATATTGTTATTAACTGAATGAAATGAATTTTCTTGATTTAGTTTTTTATATCGCATAACTATTTTATCATCATAAAATATAGGAGTAAGCATCTTACAGTATAAAACTTGTGATAAATCAACCCATGTTTTATAATCTAATTCATCTTTATCTATCTGTTTTATTTCAAACTCCAATATCTCATGTGAATGCATACCTTTTAATCTATCTACTAAACTATAATATAACTCTATCACTTTAGCTCCCCTGCACTTTTTATAATATCTATGCCGTATTTATCTCTTAATTTTTGCATAGAATCTGTTAGTTTTGATTGTTTACTATCTTCTTCATAGTGTAAAATATCCATTGTTACTTTTTTATTTTCTTCAAAGTTCGATAAAGTTAAATTCAGTTGTATGATAGAATGTGATCTATGTATATCTACTTTATCAAACAATTTTATCATCACTTGCTTTAAAAATAACTCATTAAAAATTCGATTTGTATTTATAAAGTCTGATGATTTGTCGCCATATTGATACCTTATTTTCATAGCATAAGTCAAAGGCTTATGTTTACCTTTTAAAGCTATAAAACTCAAATGTCTACATAAAATTGTGATGCGTCTTTTTATCTCATCTCTTGAAACCTCGGCATCAAATGTCCTGCCTAAACCTATTGATTTTCTACTTTGAGCTAGTGATATTTTCTCATTATCTGTACCACAAACTCTATTGTAAAGTTGAATACCCGGTTTACCCCATGAGTAAAATAACTCTTTTTTCTTCTCTATCTCTCCTAAAGTTTTTATATTATATTTTTCAAGTCTTTTTTGATAACCACTTCCTATACCTGGAAACTTACTTATTTTTATATCTTTAATGAAACTTTTTACTTCATCGTTATCTACATATTTTACACCATAAGGTTTTGCATATTCAGTTGCTAGTTTTGCTATCCATTTTGATTTTGATACTCCTATAGATACAGGCAGTCCTAAATCAGTATATATTTTTTCTTTTAATCTACAAGCAAATTTAAAAACATCTTTATCATCTATCCAACCTGTAACATCACCAAAAAACTCATCTATACTAAACTGTTCAATTGAAGGTATCTCTTTTTCTAAAAGTAGTTTAAATTTATGTGATAGTTCATGATAAAGTGGATAGTTAGGGGGCAATACTTTTAGATTTGGGCACCATCTAAGTGCTTCAGATACACTCATTGCAGTTTTTACACCAAACTCTCTTGCTTCATAACTAGATGTTGTTATGATACCTCTTACTTTTTTATTCTCATCTAAAAAGTACTCTTCAAAAGTTTTATCATCATTTGAGCTTAAAATTGAGCTTGTAAATGCCCCATCAACTTGACTCATAACTCTTTTTGATTTTTTGGTATCAAAAATTGATAAGTTACTTCGTCCACCAACTGCTAAAGGGATACTTTGGTACTGTTTATTATTGATTCTGTGTGCTGAGACAAAAAAACAATCTATATCTATATGTAGTTTCATAATAGTATTATACTAAATTATGAAACTATATAAGTTAAATATTACAAATTGACATTTTATTGTGAGGATTGAACTTATTTAATTAATATACTTTTTTATCTATAAATCATTTTTACCTATAAAATCTTTTTCATCTGCATCTTCTACTATCTTTGTAGCTATTTCAGAAGTTGTATTTGCTATATCTTGTGCTTCTGAGGCTACATTAGCATTTGATTGTGTTTGTTGGTCTAAAAGAGATACTGCATCATTGATTTGAGATATACCACTAAGCTGCTCTTTTGATGCCATCTCAACATCTTTAATAAGATCAATTGTTTTTTGAACATTTTCATTTAATCCATGGTAACCTTCTATCATCTTATCTGCTATATTTTTACCATTATCTGCTTTTTGTGTTGCATTTGACACAAGATCTTTTATCTCTTTAGCTGCTTCAGCACTTCTTGAAGCTAGGTTTCTAACCTCTTGTGCAACTACTGCAAAACCTTTTCCAGCTTCACCTGCTGTTGCTGCTTCTACTGCTGCATTTAAACTTAAGATATTTGTTTGGAATGCTATTTGGTCTATAACTGTTATAGCTTCATTTATAGCATTTACCTCTTCATCTATCTCTTCCATTGCAACAGTTGTCTCTTTTGCTAAGTTTTCACCATCATTTGCAGAAGTTGAGAGTGAGTTTGCATAAGTTGCCATTGTTATTACATTGTTCGTATTGTTTGATATATTACTTGTAATTTGCTCCAATGCTGCTGCTGTTTCCTCTAATGATGCAGCTGCTTCATTTGAGGAGTTATTTAGTGTTGAGATATTTGAAAGTAATGATTGTGCTGAACTATTAAGCATAATACCATTCTTTTTATTTGACACTAACATCTTATTTATTATCTCAGCTAAAGCATTCAATCCTTCTCCTGTTTTCCCTTTACATTGTGGAAGCCTATGTGTAAAGTTTAATTTTTGATAGTGTTCAAGTGCTAACTGTATTTTATTTAGGTCACTTGACACATTTGTTGTAAGGATTACTAACATCTCATTTAAAAGATCTTTTAGCTCATTTAAATTTTCATTTGAAGTTGTAGCTTTAATATCTTGATTAAATTTACCATCATTTACTTTTCCAACTACTATTTTAACTTCATCTATAAGTTTTTCATCTTCAATCAGACCATCTTCTATTTTTTTAAGATATATATTAAAACTATCTACTACATCACCTAGTTCATCGTCAGTGTGTTTTTCTATTCTCATTAAGTTATGATTGTCTTTATTGGTACTTAATGATTGTATCGCTTGTTGTAGTTTCTTGATAGGTTCTATAATTGTACTTGAAGTGATATAAGAAAGTATAATAGCAATAATAATAGAGATGATTAAAATAGTTATAATAAATTCAATAATAATAGAATTTATTTTAGAACTTGCTTGCTTCTCCATCACTTTAATACTAGCTTCTATATCATCTATATATACACCTGTACCAACTACCCAGCCCCAAGGTTCAAAAAGCTGAACATATGAAAATTTTGGTTGTGGCTTATCATGTCCTGGTTTTGCCCATACATATTTAACCAATCCACCTTTATTTGCACCCTTTGATACTTTTACCATCTCATTAAATAGATACACTCCATTAGGATCTTTAAATCCAGAAAGATCTTTTCCATTAAGGCTTGGTTTAATAGGGTGCATAACCATATTTGGATGCATATCATTTATCCAAAAATATCCACTTTTACCATATCTCATACCAGCAACTGTTTTTAAAGCTTCCTTTTTCATCTTTGAACTTACATCAGAAACATACTCACCTGTACCTATAACCCAATTAAAAGGTTTAAAAAGTTTTACAAAAGATACTTTTGGTTGAGGAGTATCAAACCCTGGCTTTGGCCATACATAATCAACTATACCCTCACCACTTTTTTTGGCAGTATTTACAAACTCACTAAAAATCATTTTCCCATTTTTATCTTTAAAATTAGTAAGATTTTTCTTATTAAGTGATGGTTTTATAGGATGATCAATAATAACAGCATCTAAATCATTTATCCAGAAGTAGCCACTTTTACCATATCTCGCATCACTTACAGTTTGTATTATTATTCTTTTTAACTCTTCATTACTAACTTTACCGTTGTATCTTTGATATTGTTTTTCAATAATTGAAAATACCAAACCTGTCTCTTTTTTCAGTTCATTTTCAACCTCTTCTTTTACTTTTTCCTTTGAAGTTCTTTCATAATAAGAGTTGATTGATTTAATAGCTATAGAAACATAGTTTTTAAGTTCATTTTCTTTATCTTGGTACGCTTTAGTTTTATACTCTTGGATATTTGCACTACTTAGTGATTTGATATTTAAGATACTATCAATAGCAATAACAATAGCTACTATAGTTACTGTAGCTATCATCAATCCTATTAGTTTTGTTTTTATTGTTAACCTATTACCCATTTATAATCCTTTGTAATGAGTATTTTAATATATGTTTTTAAATAGGTTAACTAATTTATAATAATAATGTAATTATTTTATTTAAGTGTTCAGTTTTGTAACAAAATTAATTGTAGATCTAAAAACTTGCCCATTCATCATCGTTTGATGATGATACTATTGGTTTTATTTTTGCTTTGTTTACCACTTTATTTTCTGTTTTTAATCTATGTCGTTGTTCTGGCTTGTTT
>JAYEPD010000086.1:0-11865 GCA_034723675.1 Campylobacterota bacterium | reverse complement strand
GAAATGTTATGTGAAGTTATATTTTATGGTAGTTTGGTTTAGGTTTTTATTTTGCTATTGCATAATTTGGGTTTATATGATTTATATACCGTTTTTTTTCTTTTTTATTATCTTTAAAAGTTTGTAATTTAGAATCTAATTTATATTTAAAATATTCAATAGCAATATTATCAAAAGTTATAACTTCAACTTTTTTCTTTTTAAGTATATGTGGAGTTATTTCACCATTCTTTATAATATTTACAACTTCATTTCTTTTTGCATTACAGTAGTCTTCTCTTATACCCTCAGAAAACAATCCAATTTTTTGCCATATTTTTCTACCTTCTAAATCTTTGTAGGTAATATAGAAACTTTTATCTTTATTTTTTAGTTCACTATAATATACACCATTGTATTTTTTTGATTTTATTTTTGCCATTTTTAGCTACCCTATAGCTACCCTTATTTGATAAATAAGGGTAGCTATTGTATAATACTACTTATAAGTATAATACAAATAAATACCTTTATCAAGGGATTTTTAGTATATTGTAGAAAATTTAATAATAAAACAAAAAGGACTAATATGGAATGCGAAATGCCACAAACAAATAGTAATAAAGAAGAGATGAAAAAAATACTAGAAGATACTAAAACTATAGCTATAATTGGTTGTTCTCCAAATAAAGAGAAAGCTAGTAATATGGTGGCAGTTTATCTTCAAAATGTAGGATACAAAATCATACCTGTATATCCAAAAGAGGAAGTTATATTAGGGGAAAAAGTTTATAGAAGTCTTACCCAAATACCATCTGATATAAAGATAGATATGGTAGACATATTTAGAAAACCTGATGTTATTGCGTCTGTTGTAGATGAAGCATTACAAAGAGGTGATGTAGCTACAATATGGACTCAACTAGGGTTAGTACATAACGAAGCAGCAAAAAAAGCACAAAATGCTGGACTAAATGTTGTACAAAGTCATTGTACAAAGATAGAACATAAAAATTTAATAGCTTAGGGTGATTTTAAATTTGGCAAGTTGGGTTTGTTTGCAATTTTAAAGTTGCAACAGTCCCTGTCGTACCATCATCTCTATTTTTTAAGCTTATAACTCCACCTATAGTATCAGCAGCACTTTTTGCTAAAAACAAACCTAAACCTGCACCTTTTTCATCTCCTACTCTTTTAAAAGGAGCAAATAGATCTACAGATTCATCACAACCAATCCCTTCATCTATAACTTTAATTGTCAAAGAATCATCACTAGAGATTGCTTTTATAACAATATTTTTACCCTCTGGGGTGAATTTGATAGCATTTTGAATAAAATTTTGTATAATCTGTGTTAACATTGTTTCTTGTATTATAGTTATAAAATTGTCTATTTTAGTTTCAAATATAATATTAATATTTTTTTGACTAGCTAGCAACTTAAAACTTTCTGTTTTTGATACCATATAAGTTATGATATTTAGTTCATGTGGTTTCTCAAACTGAGCTCCCTCTTGTCTTCCCATATCCAAAATCGAACTTATCATTTGATTCATACCATCAATTTCATTAATAAATAAATTTAAAACCTCTTCGTATTTTTCTTGATCTCTTGGCTTTCTTAGAGTTACTTGGCTTTTTAGTTTCATAACAGCAAGGGGTGTTTTGAGTTCATGAGCAGCACCTATAAATAACTCTTTTTGGTATTTTACATGACCTTGTATTCTTGTAGTTAATGTATTTATAGAGTTTGCTAAGGGTATAAATTCTAAAGGGAGTTTTTCTATTTTTATCTGTTCTAACGAATTTTCATTCATATTAGATAGTTTTCTAGTGATTTTTAATATTGGAAATAATAATGTTTTTGAAACTGCAAAAGCATATATGATAACAAGAACTATACCACCAATTCCTAAAAAAAGAAGATTACCAAATATTTTATTAAGCATTTTATTTGAAGAATTTATATTTTTCACCATCTTTAGATATCTATTTGTTCCTAAATCTAATGGATAAATAAGTTCAATGAAATGATTTTGATCTATTCTAAATTTTCGTAAATTTATTTTTTTTTCTAGGTTAAATAGAGTTACAACTTCTATAGTTGTATCATCACTTACTAAAACTCTTAAATCACGAGTATTATCATTTTGCTGTGACTTAGCTAAAGTAACTATGAGTTTTGCATCTTTTATTAACTCTTCAGAAATCTCTTCATAAACTGTGGATTTTGTAAATCCATAAAAAATCAAAGATAATACGATTATAAAAAATGATGTTGCATATATAAGCTTTTGTGAAAATTGCTTATATATACTGTTTGTATTCATATATAAATACTTATTGTTCTACTTTAGGAGGATAACAAAATCGATAACCTCTTCTTCTTATAGTCTCTATTGTTGCTATATTTAAAGGTTTATCCATTTTTTGTCTTATTTGATTTATTGCAACTTCAATTACATTTGGAGTTACAAGTTCAGGTTCTTCCCAAATAGCGTCTAACAATTGTTCTTTAGAAACGATTTGGTCTCTATGTCTTGCAAGATGTGTTAATACCTCAAAAGGTTTACCTTTTAGTTCTATCTCTACACCATCATACATGATTTTTTCTTCATCGGGATTGATTGCTAAATTTTCAATAGCGATCACATTAGTACCACCAAATCTTAATCTACATTCAATTCTAGCCAATAAAACATCAAAATCAAATGGCTTTTTAATATAATCATCAGCACCTGTTTTTAGAGCTTTTATCTCACTCTCTTTATCATCTCTTGCACTTACTATTACAACTGAAGTTCTACCACTTCTATTTTTAACTATTTTAGTTAATTCTAAGCCATCACCATCTGGTAACATCCAGTCTGTTAATACTAAATCATAATTTCTTATCTCTATAAAGTATTCTGCATCTTTAAAATTTTCTGCAATATCAACTTGATATCCAAAATCTTGTAAACCCTCTTGAAGAGTTCTATTTAAAGTGCTTTCATCCTCTACTATTAAAATTCTCATTAATTTTGTCCTTTGTGATACAATATTTTTAAACTTAAAGTTAAGTTAAGTTTTATTTTTTTGGAGTGGAATTATAACATAAAAAAAACTAAATTTAAAGAGTTTTTAAGCTAAATTTTAAAATTTATATTTATTAACTCAATGTTAACTAATTTTTGATATAATCACAAAAAAAAATAAGGTATATAAATGAATAACTTTGGTAAAAAATCGATATTAAGTATAGTTACATGTATAACACTTGCTAGTTCAGCGTTAGCAGTTGAAAATAAAGTTCATGTAGTAGTAAATGGTGAGAAGATAACATCTAATGATATAGCAACAGCATTAAGAAATCCTAATATAAACTTTCAAACTTTGCCAAAAGAGCAACAAGAACAGATATTAAATGGATTGATTGATCAAAAAGTTTTATCACAAGAAGCTTATAAATCAAATATAAAAAACAGTAAAGAGTTTAAAGATGAGCTAGAAAAAATAAAACAAAACTTAGCATATCAAATATGGATGAGAGATTTAAGTAAAACTATAAAAGCAGATGAGAAAGAACTTAAATCATTTTATAATGAAAATAAAAGTAAATTCCAAAAACCAGCAGAGTTAAAGGCAAGTCATATTTTAGTAAAAACAGAAGATGAAGCAAAAAAAATAATTGATGATTTAAAAAAATCAAAAAGTTTAAAATCAGATTTTACAAAAACAGCAAAAACAAAATCAACTGGACCTTCAGGTAAATCTGGTGGTGAACTTGGTTGGTTTACAAAAGAAAAAATGGTTCCTGAGTTTAGTAATGCTGCATTAAAATTATCTATAGGAACTATTACAAAAACACCTGTTAAAACACAATTTGGTTATCATATAATTTATCTAGATGATAAAAAAGAGGCACAAGCAGCACCTTTTGAACAAATAAAAAACAATATCAAGCAAGAGCTTATGCAAAAGAAATTTATGGAAAAACTACAAGAGAAGTCAAAAGTTTTAAAAACAAAAGCAAAAATAGAATATAAGTAGAAGGTGATAGATATGGCAGTTTTAGATATAGTAAATACGGGAGTTTTAACAGGTAGTGAAACTAAAAAATTATTTGATTATGCGAAAGAGAATGGATTTGCAATACCTGCTGTTAATATTGTAAATACTGATTCAATAAATGGTGTATTAGAAGCTGCTGCAAAAGTAAAATCACCTATTATTGTTCAATTTTCAAATGGAGGTTCAACTTTTTTTGCAGGAAAAGGGTGTAAAGCTTCAAATGCCTCAATATTAGGGGCTATAAGTGGAGCAAAACATATCCATATGATGGCAAAAGCTTATGGTGTACCTGTTGTATTACATACAGACCATGCAGCAAGAAAACTTTTACCTTGGATAGATGGTTTACTTGAAGCTAGTAAAGAACATTTTGAAGTTACCAGAAGACCTCTTTATAGTTCACATATGTTAGACTTAAGTGAAGAGCCAATTGAAAATAATCTTGATACTTGTGTAGAGTATTTTGAAAAAATGTCTAAACTTGATATGATGATAGAGATTGAACTTGGAATTACAGGTGGAGAAGAGGATGGTGTTGATAATTCTGATGTAGATAATGCTTTATTATACACTCAACCTGAAGAGGTACTTTATGCATATGAAAGGTTAAATGCAATTAGTCCCAACTTTACAATAGCTGCATCTTTTGGAAATGTACATGGTGTTTATAAACCAGGTAATGTTGTGTTAACTCCAAAGATACTTGATAACTCTCAAAAACATATATCTAAAAAATTAAATATCACAAATAAACCTGTAAATTTTGTCTTTCATGGAGGAAGCGGAAGTAGTGAAGATGAGATAAAAGAGGCTATATCATATGGTGTTGTAAAGATGAATATCGATACAGATACACAATGGGCATTTTGGGATGGTGTAAGAGGTTTTGAATCTAAAAATCATGACTATTTACAAGGACAAATAGGAAACCCAGATGGTGATGACAAACCAAATAAAAAATATTATGACCCTAGAGTTTGGTTAAGAGAAGGTCAACAGTCACTTATATCTAGACTTGAAGTTGCATATAAAGATTTAAACTGTTTAGATAAAAACTAATTTTAGTTTTTATCTTTTTGTTTTTGGAACAAACTCTAAGACTGTAGCATTTATACAAAATCTTCTTTGACCATCTGCTCTTGGAAATACATGACCTAGGTGGATACCACTTTTTTTAGCAATAACTTCTATACGATTCATTCCATAACTTAAATCCTGTTTTTCAATAACAGAATCATCAACAGCCTTGTAAAAACTCAACCATCCAGAACGAGAGTTAAATCTATCATCTGTATTAAACAATGGATCACCAGAAACCTTATCTACAAAAATTCCATCAGGTGTATCTTTAAAAACATCATATTGTTTACAATATCTGTTGTCAGTACCTTTATTAAAAGCTACATTGTAACTCTCTGTATCTATACCCAATTTAAATTTTCCAAGTTTTTTATAAAACTCTTTTTGTGTCATATATCCTTTATGTGACATATTTTCTTCTCCATCTTTTATAAATAGCATTATAGGTGTTGCATTTAGTTTTGTTTTTATATCAAATTTTTTAAGTTTGCTTGATAGTGTTGTTCTTATTGGAATTGTTCCGTTGTACTTAGAGATCACATCTTTTTCTAACTTTTCACAATATGGACAGAAACTATTAGACTCTATAACAATAATCTCTTTACCTCCAATAGGATAAATAAAATCTTGTTCAGTACTATCATTCGTTTTAAACTTTACACCTGTAGAGTGATTTGGACAATATCCATTTGGATGTTTTAAAAGGTAATCTTGATGATAATCTTCAGCTAAATAAAATTTATCTAGTTGTTTAATCTGTGTTACAATTTTACCGTACCCATGTTCTTTTAATAAAGTTTGATATGTTACTTTTGTATTGAATGCAATACTTTTTTGGTTTTCATTTGTAAAAAATATTGCACTTCTATAATTGTTTCCGACATCATTACCTTGTCTATTTTTTTGAGTAGGATCGTGAAGTTCCCAAAATGATTTTATTAATTTTTCTGTTTTAACAATACTATTATCAAATTTTACTTTTACTGCTTCTGTGTGATTGATGATATTTTTATCATCTGTTTCTACCCAACGATATTTTAAAACATCGTTGTATTTTGGATCTTTATAGTTGCCCCCTGTATATCCTGATTTGACATCAATCACACCATTTATATTTTCAAAATGCTTTTCTACACCCCAAAAACATCCAGCAGCAAATACTATCTCAACTATCATTTTTAATCACAACTATTTAATTTATTTTGAATAAATTTTTTAACTTCACTATATAAAGCAGTCTCTTTGAAGTCGCTAAATGCACACCCACTAGCATTAGGATGTCCTCCACCTCCTGCTAACTTTTGAGCCAATGAAGATACATCTAATTTATTGTTTGCTCGTAATCCACTACGACCCCTTCTGCCAATATCTATAAAGAAATCATAATCTTCATTTGCCCTTAAAAAAGCATTTGCAGGTATGGAGATACTTCCTAAAGAGTATGTTAACAAACCTTTATACTCTTTATAGTAAACAGTTAGCTCCTCTTTTTTATCCACTAAAGACTCAACTAAATATGAAGAGCTTAGATTATCTAAACTATTGTTTTTATCTGTATGGTTTAAGAACTCTTTTTTAAAGTGATATACTTTTTCATCAAGAAAGATAAAACCATCTTCTTTATCTATAAATTCAATAGCTTTTGTAAGTAGATAATGTTTATATTCTCTATGCTGTGTTGGGAATAGGGTATTGTTTATCTCATAAGATTTTGAAATCATTGTCATACAAACTTTTCCATATTCAAATAATTCATCATTTTCAAGCCATATATCAGCTGCATTTATTGCTTGTACTAATTTATCAAAATTATTTTCACATTTAGAATCAAATTCAGAATAATGATTGGAAAAATAATCATATGTTATCTTAGTTGCACTTCTAGTAGTATCTAAAAAATACCAATCAAATTTATCTGCACTTTTTTTACCAGTTCCATGGTGATCTAAAAGTTGAAGTTGAATGTTGTAACCATCTTTATTTAAGTTAGAAATGTTTTTATCTAAACTTTTAGATTCATCTGGTGTAAGATTTAAATCAGTTATCAAGAGTAAAATCTCATTTGATTTATCTTCATTTTTTATTTTTTCTAAAGCGTCTTTTATAAATAATTTAACTTCTAAACCATAATTTGCATTATAATAAACACCATCAGGATATATTTTTTTAGATATTAATTGACAACCGTAACCATCCATATCTGTATGTGAAATATGATAAAACTTCATTTATTACCTTTTATTTATTTTCTAAAATATCTTTTAGTGTTAGTTCATCTAAAAAATAATTTATTTTATTTTGTAAGTTATTTAACAATGGGAAAACACTACAAGCACTTATATTTCCACTACATGTTCCACTTGCTGTACATTCAAATACTGCTGGGGTTTTCTCTTCTGCAATTTTTGTAACCTCTAAAATAGTTAACTCTTCGCAAGATTTTTTTAATGTAAATCCACCATTGTTTCCCTTAAATGAGTTCAAAATCTCATTCTTTGCTAGGTTTTGAAGTATTTTAGCTAAAAATGATTTTGAAATATTTAATTCAGTTGATAATGTTTCTACATTTTTAGGTTGTTTGCTTTTTGCAATAATAACCAATGATAACAATGCATATTCACTTTTTTTTGTTAATAACATTCAATTCCTAAGTTTTTTATTATTTGGTAGTACTTAATTCTACAAAAATTCTAATGATATGTAGGTTAATAATATTTATTGTTTATAATTGTAAAGTATATTTAAGAAAAAAAAAGGGAGGTAGAATAAACTACCTCCCTTTTAAAATAATTTAATTAAAACTATTTTGCTCTGATACCTAAATCAGAAACTAATTGTGTAAATTTAGCGAAATCTGTTTTTCTTAAATACTTAAGAAGTCTTTTTCTTTTACCAACCATTTTTAAAAGACCTAATCTTGAATGATGATCTTTATGGTTTTCTTTTAAATGATCTGTTAATCTTGCAATTTGTGAAGTTAAAACTGCAATTTGAACTTCTGCAGAACCTGTGTCTTTTGTGTCTCTTTGATACTTTGTTATGATCTCTTGTTTTATCTCCTGATCTAAAGCCATCTTGACCTCCTGATTGGTGTATTATCTCAATATGAAACTTATATAGCTACAAATTGGAAGCGAATTATAGTGAAGTAAAGATATGTTTTAGCTTAAAAGGAAGAATGTTTTTTCACTACTTCAATCATAATTTCTTTGTTAATCTTAAGTAAAACTGAATATAAGATCGGGCTATCCACCACCACATAAACCTTTATAATCTGTATTTTTTATCTTTTCCAAATAAACCAATGTATGTTCTATAACTTTTTTTTCTTCAACCAATGGTTGCATAAGTGCATTTTTTTCAGTTAATGATATTGACTGATTTTCAACAAGCGATATCACATCTTTTTTTATCTCTTCTAATCTATCGTTTATAATAATTATCATTTTCATTATTTTATACCTTTTATAGTATAATATCCACAATTAATTAAAAATGGATGAAAATTATGAGTATGGAGATAGATCAAAATATTTTTTATGATGAATTTAAAGCAAAATTACAAAGTTTAGAAAACTCTTTAATTGATCTTAGAGATGATATAACAAATAAAGAACTAATAAACGATATATTTCGGTCAATTCACACTATAAAGGGTGCAGCAGATTTACTTTTTATGTTCGATGTTGTATCTTTATCACATAAAAGTGAAGATATTTTAAGTGAAATAAGAGAAGATAAAAAGAGATTAAATATTGATTTAATTAATCTCTTGTTTGAATTCAAAGAGTACATAGCTTTAGTTGTATATAATACCTCTTGTGGTATTTTTGATGATGAAGCGACTCAAAACTTAGCAATATATTTTAATACTGAATTTGAAAAAGTTTTAAATGGTGAATACGGTACATTTGAAGATGATGTTAAACAAAAAACTATATTGGTAGTTGATGAATCTACAATAATTAGATATATGATAAAAAATATAGCAGTTTCAAAAGGTTACAATGTTTTAATGTCTGATAATGGAATTGATGGACTACATAAAATACATACTAATGATATAGATATTGTCTTTAGTACAGTAAATAAAGAGTGTGTTGAGATAAAAGATATGATAAATGGTATTAAAAATGATATATTGTATGATCATATAACAATAGTTATGTTAGTAGATAAAATGGACTTCACACTTCAAGAATATGGTAAAAAAATTCATGCAAAAGCATGGCTTAGTAGACCAATAGATGAAAATAAACTTTTACTAGTGTTAGATAAATTACTTGAAAAATAAAATATAAAAGGATAAAAATGAAAATATTATTAATAAAAGATGTAAAGTCTTTAGGTAAAGTAGGTGATATAAAAGAGGTAGCAGATGGTTATGGAAAAAACTTTTTAATAGGAAAAGGTTTTGCAAAACATGCTACAACAGAAGTTATAGAAGAGTGGAAAGAGGAACAACAAAGATTAAAAGATATTTTAGCAGCAGAGATACAAGAAGCACATGAGGTAAAAGAGAAAATTGATAGTTTTAAATTTACAGTAAAACATAAAGTTGGTGCAAATGGACATTTAATAGGAAGTGTAACAAATAAAGAGATACAGCAAGTTATGTATGATCAAGCACAAATTGCAATAGATAAAAAACAAATTACACTAAAAGGGAAAATTAAAACTGTTGGTATATTTGAGGCTGATTGTAAACTTGGAAATGGGATACATGCTATTGCAAAAATAGATGTTATTGCTGAAGTATAGGTAGGTTGGTTTATGTTTGATGCAACAACGATACTTGCTTATAAAAGTGAGGATGGAGAAGCTGTAATTGGTGGAGATGGTCAAGTTACATTTGGTGATACTGTTTTAAAAAATAATGCAACTAAAATAAGAACATTATACAATGGGAAAGTTTTAGCTGGATTTGCAGGAAGTACTGCTGATGCTTTTAATCTTTTTGATATGTTTGAAGAGCATCTTTCAAATACAAAAGGTGATCTACTTAAATCTGTTGTAAATTTTTCAAAAGAGTGGAGAAAAGATAGAACACTTAGAAAACTTGAAGCTATGATGTTGGTTTTAAATGAAAAACATATTTTTATTTTAAGTGGAACAGGAGATGTTGTAGAACCTGAAGATGGTTGTTTAGCTTCAATAGGAAGTGGTGGAAACTTCGCTATTGCAGCAGCTAGAGCTTTAAAGAAACACTCAAATTTAGAACCACTAAAGCTTGTAAAAGAGTCTTTAATGACTGCAGGTGAACTTTGTATTTATACAAATCAAAATATTAAAACATTAACTTTAAACGATAACCAAAATGATAATAAGGATAAAAAATAATGGATATGACACCTAAACAAATTGTTAGTTATTTAGATGATTATATTATAGGGCAAAATGATGCTAAAAAAACAATAGCTATTGCTTTAAGAAATAGATATAGAAGAATGCAACTTGATAGTGAGATGCAGGATGAGGTTATGCCTAAAAATATACTTATGATAGGTAGTACAGGTGTAGGTAAAACTGAAATTGCTAGACGAATGGCGAAGATGATGAATCTCCCTTTTATAAAAGTTGAAGCAAGTAAATATACAGAAGTTGGTTATGTTGGAAGGGAAGTTGAGTCAATGGTAAAGGATCTTGCATATGAAGCACATAATCTTGTAACAAAAGAGTATGAAGAGAATATTGTAGATTCTATTGATAATGAAGTTTTAAAACAAATAGTTGAAATACTTGTACCACCATTGCCTGAAAGTGCAAGTGAAAATGCAAAAGAATCTTTTATAAAAACTTACAATCTTATGGAATCTAAAGTAAAAGATGGAAGTATGGATGATAAAAAGATAACCATAGAACTTCCTAAAACTACACATGTAGAGATAGTAGATAGTAATCTTCCTATGGATATGAGTGCTATTAGTGATAGTATAAATAGTATGATGGGAAAAATGGGAAAAGAGAAGATAAAAAAAGAGGTTACTATAAAAGAAGCTAAAAAGTTACTAAGAGGAATAGCTAGTGATAATCTCATAGATAAAGAGGCTTTAAAAGTAGAAGCTGTAAATAGATGTGAAAATGGTGGTATTATTTTTCTTGATGAGATAGATAAAATTGCTACAAGTAGTACTAATAAAAACCAAGATCCTAGTAAAGATGGAGTGCAAAGAGATCTTCTTCCTATAGTTGAAGGTTCTAGTGTACATACTAAATATGGACAAGTTAAAACAGATCATATTTTATTTATAGCAGCTGGTGCATTTCATGTAAGTAAACCAAGTGATTTATTACCTGAATTACAAGGTAGATTTCCTTTAAGAGTTGAATTAAATCCTTTAGATGAAGAGGCACTTTATAAAATACTTATAAATACTAAAAATTCATTATTAAAACAATATCAAGCATTATTAGATGTTGAAGGTGTTGAGTTAGTATTTGATGATAGTGCAATTAGAGCTTTTGCATCACTTTCAGTAAGTGCAAATGAAAAAGCTGAAGATATAGGTGCTAGAAGATTACATACAGTAATTGAAAAGGTTTTAGAAGATATAAGTTTTGAAGCTGATGAAAGAAGTGGAGAGATTATAACGATAACTGAAGAGTTAGTTAGAGATAAATTAGAAGATATAGCACAAAATGAAGATACAGCTAGATATATTTTATAATATAGTTTTATAGTTAAATAAGATATATTTAGTTAAAATTAAACATAAAAATTTGGAGAAAAATATGAAAATTACAAGTTTTGAA
>JAYEPD010000085.1:0-2401 GCA_034723675.1 Campylobacterota bacterium | reverse complement strand
TTCATTATTTAACAATAATTCTTTGGAAGCTTTTAAACTATCTTTATTCATATTTTCAAGTAAATCTAAATCAAAAATGAACTCAAATAGATGTTTTAATTTTGTATTTGATAATAATAAAATATTACTATTTAATTCTCCATCGTAAAATAATAAATCAATTAAAAAGAATGGTATTTTTTCTTTAATAAAATCATTTGCTTCTAAATCTGTTAAATATTCTTCATCTTCAAATTTTATTTTTAAAGTTTCATTTTGAGTATTTATATTCCAAGTTTTATTTATCATAAATTCATCAAAACTTATAGATATACTACAAGTATCACTTTTAGAATTATTATTAATAATAGAATTTATATCTATACTACTGTAGCCTAAACATAATTTAATAGCATTTAATATTGATGTTTTTCCTAGTCCATTTTGAGCTATAATTAAAGTAAGACTATCAAAATGAATTGTCTCTTCTTCATAAAAAGAAAAAATATTATTTAAAACAATTTTATTCAATCTCATTATAATTACCTTTAAAATAATTCATTGTTCTATCTCTTATATCTTCTGATATTTTATATCTATTTGAAATATTTTTTCTATATTTTTCAATTTCATAAATTCGTTCAAATAATTTTATATCTACTTTATCTTTATACTCATCTAAATATTTTTTGATTTGATTTGTTTCAATTTTTGCATTTTTACACCTATCAAAAGATAATGCAATGTTTAATGCTGAATTTTCAATATCTCCATCATTATCCCAAAATTTTTGAATTTGAATTATCTCCTCATCTCTAATCAATTGATGATTTACTTCTTGTTCAGTTTCTAATAATGATATTAATAGTTCTTTTCTAATTTCCAATAAAAAAGGTCCTGTTCCTCTTCTTCCATCTCTTTTTCTAGTATCTCGCTTAGTTTTATCATCTCTATAAGTTTTTAATTTTGTTCGATATTTATCTAGTGGCTCCATCCATATTTCACCGTTTTTAATCATTCCAAGCATAGATTTATCTTTTTCAACAACAGTACACACCCAACAGCCAAATCTAGTTTTTCCACAAGATGGGGCTTCTGGATTTAAAGCAATATTACAATCACCTTCTCCACTTCCTTTATCATATAAATCCATCATAGTTTTATGACTTCCCCAAGGTGCTTTATTTTTACTTAGATAAGTCCACACATCAGCATTAGTCCAATTTTTTACAGGTGATAAAATAAAAGCATTTGGAATTTGATCATGCATCGATAAATCACGATGATTTATCTCTCTAGAGTTTATTGATTTAGCACGACTTTCACTCTCTGCACTTCTAACACCTAAAAGCATTAAAATAGATTGATATTTACCAATTAGCTCATTTAAAAAAACCGTTGCAGGTCTTATTTTCATCCTATCAGTACACCATCTAAACCATTGGTTTGGAGATGGATATCCTTTACCTATAACTAAAGACCAAAAGGTCTCATCAACTCTAGGAGTAATTAAATTCGTATATAATTTTAATTTTTGTTTATCTACATATTTTTGAATTTTTTCTATAACATTAGTTGTATAGTTTTCAATAACAGGCATCTCAACAAATGTATCAGAAGTCACAACATATACAACTTTTGTATCAAGTTTTTCTTTTTGTAATTCTAATAGCATCTCTATTACTAACTGTAAAACAACTGTTGAATCTTTTCCACCTGAAAATGTTACTACCCATGGACGAGTATCTGCTAAATATTGATTCCTTAAATTTTGTTTTGTAATTTGTATTTTGTTCATCAAACTATATCTTCTTCATAAGCTATTACTTTTTCAACAATATTATTAAAAGAATCTAATGTTTCTATTAAGTCGTAATCTTCTATAATTTTCAACATTCTAAATCTATCAAAAAATAGATAATCCCCCATTTTATTTTCTTCTATAAAATTTTTATTTAAATCTCTACCATCATAAGGTATAAACATAATATAATTAATATGTCCATCAAAGTTAATATATTTATTCGGAAATTTTTGAGTATCATCTTGTTTATTTAACCAATCTTTTCCTGTTGCACATTGTCCTAAATATACTTGAATATTAGAGTAGTTTGAGTCATTATTAAAGGGTACCCATGCTATAACATCAAGTCCACCATCCCCTGTATTATTAGCTGAAAAAAAATGAGACTTATACTTTGTTGTACATTTTAAATCTTTTGATAAAGTATCTATTTTATTAGTAATATGTCCCATATATTTAGGATAAGATACATTGGATTTTCCAAATTGAAATGTTTGTGCAAAATTAGGAAGATAATTTTTTAAAACCTCATAAGAGATTTTTTCAAAATCAGTTGTTAACAAATTGTTATCTTTTATATATTTTCTAGTTGAACTTAATAAAAGAAATATATAAGAG
>JAYEPD010000084.1:0-12128 GCA_034723675.1 Campylobacterota bacterium | reverse complement strand
TATAAAACAGGTAGATATATAAGATTTAGTATAGTTCCCCAAGCAAGTCCAAATCCAAGTGCAATTGCAATAGGTTGAAATATTACAGCTTGTCCTGTTGCAAAAAATATCAATGAACTCATCCCTATAAGAGTAGTGATAGTTGTAAGCACAATAGGTCTAAATCTTTTTGTTGCTCTTATAAATACCTCTTCAATAGTTTTTGCTTTTTTTAGATATGTCATCATAATGATACCATCATTTATAACAACACCTGCAAGTCCAAGTGCACCTATAATAGCAGGCATAGAGAGGTTTAGTCCCATAAGCTTATGACCAATTACTACACCTAAAAATGAAAAAGGTATCACAGACATCAATATAGCTGTTTGTCTAAATGAATTAAACAGATACAGCATAGAGAGCATAATCAATGTTATAGCTAAAGCAGCAGCTGCCATCATATCACGAGCAAGGTCTTTGTTTTTTGCAGCTTCACCTTTTAGTACAAGTTTCATACCACTTTTTTTGATTTCATCAAGAGTTGGTTGAATATGCTCTAAAACTTCACTTGCTGTTATGATACTTGGGTTTACATTTGCATAGATATAGAAGTTTTTCTCACCATTGTTTTTTACTAGTTGTTCAAATGATTTTTTAACTTCAAAATCACATATCTCATTTAATCTTACAGTTAAATTACCAACAGGGATAGGGGTGTTTTTAAACTGTTCAAAATCATCTTTATTTTGGGATTGGATTTTGATATCAAGCATATTTTTTTCATCAAAAGATACACTTTTTTTACTACTTAAGTAAAGGTTTGATAGATATGCACCAACCATAGATTCTGTTACACCTAAGGTTTGCCCATAGTCATTTATTTTTAGTTTTATCTCATCAATACCAAACTTTGCAGAGTTTGCAACTGATGTAGTACCCTCTATAGCTTCAAGCTCTTTTGTCAATCTCTCTAAAGATTTTACTATTTTTTGGTCATCATTTGATACAAGTCCAATTTTTATATCAGCTTTTATAGGTCCAACTTTTCTCTCTAAAACTGATATCTCTGTTAAGTTAAATTGTTTTTTATAATTGTTTTTATTTACAAATTTTGTAAGCTCTTTTGATAACTCTTGTGATGTTTTAGTTCTAGTTCGTTCATCTGCATCATAATAAAAACTAAAATGAGGTGTGATATATTTATCTAAAAAATTACTAGGTGCTAACTTCTCAAGCTCTACTGTCATATACATAACATAAGGGAATTTTTCAGTGTTACTTCCACTATCTCGCCTATATCCAGCTCTTGAGTCTATACTTTTTATAAAATATTGCTCTTTTTTAGCTATGAGATCTTGTTCTATTTTTTTAACTATCTCAAATGATTCTTCAAGTGTAGTGTTTTGGTTTGCTTTGATTGATATCTTTATATCATCTGCATCAAATGATGGAAACATCTGAAACTTAGATGTTTTTACCCCTACAACTGTAGCTAGTGGTACAAGTATAACAAAGATGATTAAAAATGACTTTTTCCATCTCATAAAAAAATGTATAACTAAACTATAAGATTTATTTAAAAGTGACCAATCAGTTACTTTTGAACCCACTTTTAATGTATGCGCAGCATGGATAGGTAAAAATATAAACGACTCTATAAGTGAAGCAACTACAAGTGCTGATAAAGCTATAGGGATAAGTTTCATAACCTCACCCATAGTTCCACTTATAAGAAGTGCTGGTAAAAAAGCAAAAAGTGTAGTAATAGATGCAATAGTAACAGGTTTTACCATCTCATTTGCACCTTGTATTGCTGCCTCTTTTGGTTCCATACCATCTTCTATGTGTTGTTGGATATTTTCACTTACAACTATAGCATCATCTACAACTATCCCTATGGCTATAAGTACTCCAACTAGTGAGATAAGATTGATACTATAACCAAATAGATGCATATAAGCAGCAGCTATTACAAAAGAAGTTGGAATACCAATAAAGATGATAAATGACATCCTTGCATTTATAAGTAACCATACAAGAAGTACAATAAATAAAATACCAATAAATATGTTTGACCCAACGATATCAAGTCTCTCTTTTATACGGTCACTATTGTCATCACTTATACTTATATCTATGTGTTTTTGTTTGCTCTTAACTTTTTTGATCAGTTTTTTGATATCTGAAGATATAACCATAGCATTTGCACTATCAAGCTGTTTTACAGATAAAGATATAGAGTTTTTACCATTGTATGAGTAAAGAGTATCAGAATCCTCATATCTTTTTTCAATAGTAGCTATATCTTTTAAGTATAAACTTCCGTTTGAAAGTTTTATAAGTGTATTTGATAACTCTTGGGCTGATTTTGCACCGTTGTATGTTGAGATATAGAAGTGTTTTTTACTATCTTCTATCTTACCTATTGGAAATATATAAGATAGTTTACTAAGTACTGAAAATATCTCATTTTTATCTATATCATAAGCATCAAGCTTTTTATCATCTAAAAGTATCTCGTAGTATTTGTCACTATTTCCAAATACAGTAACCTCACTAATACCACTTATAGTTAATATTTGACTTTTAAAATCATCTGCAAACTGTTTCATCTCATCAACTGTAAACTTAGCTGAAGTTAAAGAGATATTTATAAGATCTCTTGCTCTATCCATAACAGTTACTGTTGGTTCATCCATATCACTAGGTAGATTTCCCAAAGTTAAAGATACTGCATCTTTAACTTTATTTGCCATAGCGTATCTATCTTTACCTTTTTGAAGCTCTAAAACTATAGAGAATCTACCTGGGCTTATCATAGTAGTAGTTTCTATCACACCCTCTAAGGATTTTACATTGTCCTCTATTTCAGTAACTGCCATCCTATCAAGTATATCTACACTAGCACCTGTATATCCACCACTAATTGATATCATATCCATATCAAAAGTTGGAAATATCTCTTTTGGCATCTTATTATAAGACCAGATACCAATAGCAAAAATCAAAAAGAATAAAACATAGTTCATTCTAGCATTATCTACAAAAAACCTTAAAAATCTTTCAAACATATATCTTCCTATTTTATAATATCTTTTATTTTATCTTCATCTATTTTATCTTCATCATATTTTATGATAATTATATTCTCAGTATTGTTTAAGTACCACTCATCTATCCCATCTGTTAAGTCAAGAGTGTTATGATTTTGCTTATTTGTTTCATCAAGTGGTAGATATATAAGTTTTTTCTTTAATGGATTTGGTAAAGTTGCTATTAAAAACATCCATACTATAGATATAACAACTATAACCATTGATATATCGTATAAACTAGCCATAAAGCTTCCATCAACCTCTTGTAGATAGATACCACCAACAAAACCACCTATAAAAGTTCCAAGATAACCAAAAGAGTTAAATACTCCAAGTACTTTACCTTTTTCATGAACCTTAATATACTTTGTTGTTAAACTTTGCATAATTGGTTCATGCATATTAAATCCAATAAAAAACAATACGACACCAATAAAAAACAGAGTTTCTGTTGTAGAATTTCCAATAAGATAGTAAGATAGTGCAAAAAATAGTATACCTATTAAAAGTATCTCTTTAAATTTTCCTTTTTTTTCAGCCATAACTGCAGCAGGTCCCATAGCAAAAACTCCTGCAATCATAGCAGGTAGATATATCTTCCAAAGGTCTGTTAATTCCCATCCATAATTTTGAGTCAATATAATAGGTATAATCATAAATGCAAAAGTCATTATCCCTTTTTGTAAAAAGTTTGTTATATTCATCTTAATTAGTTGAGGATTCAATAAAAATGTTACTCTGCTTTCATTGTGATAAGTGTGTGTTATATGTGGAGTTTGTGGTACAAGTTTAACTAAAATATATATAGAAACTACTGCTAAAACTGCAGTTATCCAAAATAAACTCTCAATACCAGCATATCCACCTATAAGTGGACCAGCTAACATAGCAATTGCAAATGATGCTGCAATACTACCACCCATAATAGCCATAGCTTTTGGTCTTTGTTCCTCTCTTACTATATCACTAATCATAGCAGTTACAACAGCACCAATAGCACCTGCCCCTTGAAGAAATCTACCTAAAAGAAGTGTCAGCATATCAGTTGAAATTGCACATATAATAGAACCAATTGCAAATAGTAAAAGCCCAACTATAATAGTGCCTTTTCTACCTAACTTATCACTCATAATACCAAATGGAACTTGAAAAATCATCTGAGTTATAGCATAACCACCTATTACTATTCCAACTAAAGTAGGAGTAGCACCTGGAAGACTAAACGCGTATACAGATATAAGTGGAAGAACTATAAATAAACCAAGAAATCTAAATGAGATAATAAGACTTAATGGTAAAATTGTTTTAAACATATATGACCTTTTTTGAAAATTTTGTGATTATATCCAAAAAAAGGTAAATGAGGGTAAATATAATTAGTTTATGTTAATATTTTAAAATTTAATTTAGGATAGTAAATGAAAATCATATTAGCATCATCAAACAAAGGTAAAATAAAACAGATAGAAAAGTTATTGCCTGATTATGAAGTTATACCTTATAGTTTAATACTTGGTAGTTTTGAGATAGTAGAAGATGGAGACAGTTTTAAAGCAAATGCTATAATAAAAGCAAAAACAATAGTTGAAAAATTAAAAGAGATAGATTATAAAGAGGATTATATAGTTATATCTGATGATAGTGGTATAACTGTACCAGAACTTAACAATGAACCAAATATATATAGTGCTAGATATGCAGGACCTAATGCAACAGATAAGCAAAACAATCAAAAACTTATATCAAAACTAAAAGAAAAAGGTATAAAAAAAACAACTGCTTTTTACACAGCTTGTATAGCTATAGGGTATAAAGAGAATATATATACTACACATGGTTGGATGTATGGAGAAGTTATAGATACAGAGATAGGTGAGGGTGGATTTGGTTATGATCCTCTTTTTATACCTGATGGATTTAATGATACTTTAGGGGTACTTGAGCATAGTGTTAAAAAAGATATAAGTCATAGAGCCAAAGCTTTGAAGTTAGCAATGATGATTATAAAATCTGTAACAAAATAGGAGGAAATATATGGATATGATAATAGTATCAATAGCAATAATAGTTGTCTTAATAACAATTATAGTGTTAATGTTTTTGAAAAATAAAAAAGATATAAAAAAATCACAACAATTAGATGAGAACTTAAAATCTCAACTATCGACAAATCAACAATATCAAATAGAAGTTGTAAAGTTAAATGAAAGATTAAATGAAAAAATAAATATTGTAGAGCATTTAAGCAAAGAGTTGTTAAATATAAAAGATGATTTAAAAATAAAAGATAAAGAACTTATAACTTTAAAAGAGGAAAATTCAAAATATAAAACTTCACTATATGAACAAAACAAAGCCAATGAAGAGAAAGTGGAACTTTTAAAAAATAGTGAGGAGAAGCTAAAAGTAGAGTTTAAAAATCTTGCGTCTGAGATATTTGAAAAAAACAATAAAAGTTTTAGTGAACAAAGTCAAAAAAATATAGAACATATACTAAAACCTATGAATCAACAACTAAATGAATTTAAGAAAAAAGTTGAAGATATACATACTCAAGATAATATATCAAGAGGTGAGTTAAAAAATGAACTCAAAACATTAAAAGAGTTAAATAATAAGATAAGCCAAGATGCTATAAATCTAACAACAGCACTAAAAGGGCAAAATAAATCCCAAGGTAGTTGGGGTGAGATGGTTTTAGAAAAAGTGCTGGAGTCTAGTGGTTTAAGAGAAGGATTCGAATATAATAGAGAAGTTAGTCTAAAAGATGAAGATGACAAAACATTTAGACCTGATGTGATAGTTAATCTTCCTGAAAATAGACATATCATAATAGATGCAAAAACATCACTTGTAAGTTACAACGAATATATATCAATTGAAGATGAAGTTCAAAAACAGATACATATTAAAAATCATATAAAATCTATAAAAGAACATCTAAAATCTTTATCAAATAAAAAATATGAAGACCTTAAAAATATAAATAGTTTAGATTTTATATTTATGTTTGTACCAATAGAATCAGCACTTTTAATTGCACTTGAAAACGACCTCTCTTTATATGATGAAGCTTTTAAACAAAAGATTATATTAGTAAGTCCAACTACGCTACTTGTAGCTCTTCGAGCTGTTGAGAATACCTGGAGATATGAAAAACAAGCAAGAAGTATAAGTGAAGTCTATGATAGAGCCACAAAGCTTTATGAAAAAGTTGAAGGTTTTATAAATACACTTGATAATGTAGGAAAACATATAAAAAAAGCAGATTTAGAGTATGATAAAGCATTTAGTCAATTATCAACAGGAAGTGGAAATGTAGTAAGACAAATAGAGATGTTAAAAAAAGTATCAAATATACAACCAAAAAAAGAGTTAGATGGCACTTTAGTAGAAAATGCAGTCTAAGCCTCTATTCAGTAATACATATTGCTGTACTTGATGATAAAGTTTAATAAAAAGTAAACTTAGGTTATAATTTTATCATGACAAAAAAAGTGATAAAAAAAGCAACAAAAAAAGATATAGAGTTTATAAGAGATGAGTTTATAAAACATTATAGTGATGCAGTTACAGAGTTAGAATATAAAAATGATTATGAACTTTTAATAGCTATCATCTTATCAGCCCAATGTACTGATAAAAGGGTAAATATAATAACTCCAGCTTTATTTGAAAAGTATCCATCAACTAAAGAGTTAAGTGATGCAGACTTAGAAGATGTAAAAGAGCTACTAAGAAGTTGTAGTTTTTTTAATAATAAAGCTAAAAATATAATATCAATGGCTTTAAGTGTAGAAGATCTTCATAAAGGTGAAATACCTCATGATACAAAAGACCTCATGAAACTTGCTGGTGTTGGAAACAAAACGGCAAAAGTTTTTATGATAGAAGCAGAGGGTGCAAACTATATGGCAGTTGATACCCATGTATTTAGAGTATCTCATAGATTAGGTTTAGCTGATGGTAAAACAGTAGAACAAACAGAAGTGCAACTTGTAAAAAAACTAAAAGATGATTTACATATCTTTCATCAAGCTATGGTACTATTTGGCAGATATATCTGTAAAGCTGTAAAACCTGATTGTGATAAGTGTTTTTTAACGCAAGTGTGTAAAACAAAAGAGACATTTAGAGTAGGGTAGTTATGTATAAAAATATAGTTCAGTTTTTCTTAACATTTTTTATAATATTTGTATTTATAGGATGTAGTTCTAAGTCTGTAGATGAACCTAGTCAAAAAAATAAAATAGTGGAAGAGCAAACACAAGAGGATGAATTTCTTGATGAGTTTAGTGATGAGTTAGAGATAGAAGAGGTGTATGACCCTCTTAGTGGTTATAACCGTATCATGACAAATTTTAATGATACTCTTTATATAAATGTTCTAAATCCAGTAGCAAAAGGGTATAAATTCGTAGTGCCAGAAGGTGCAAGACAAAGTGTCAAAAACTTTTTTCACAATATCTGGTATCCCATAAGAGTTGTAAATAACTTACTTCAAGGGAAGCTAACAAATAGTGCAGAGGAAACAGGAAGATTTGTAATAAACTCAACTATAGGGATACTTGGACTTTTTGATCCAGCTAAAAGTTACTTTGGACTTGAAGCTCATGATGAAGATTTTGGTCAAACATTAGGGTATTGGGGAGTTGGAAGTGGTTTTCATATAGTTTTACCTATTCTTGGACCTTCAAACTTACGAGATACTTTTAGTTTGTATCCTGATAGTTTGGTTGATCCTGTTGATTATTATAGAAATAGAGGGTACAATTTATCTGGAAATTATATAGATTCATTATCATTAAAAGCAGTAGAAAAAGTAAACTTTGTATCTTTACACGAAGGTGAGTATGAGAAGTTAAAAGGTGATGCTATAGATTTGTATCCATATCTAAGAGATGTATATGAACAATATAGAGATGAAAAAATAAAGGAATAATATGAAAAGAATAGTATATGCAATAATAGCATTGATAGTTATGGTGCAAATATCTTTTGCAAATGAACAACAAACTTTAAAACAAAATTTTTTAAATAAAATAGATGAAGTTATAATTGTTGTACAAAACAAAGCATTAAGTAAAGATGATAGAAATACAAATATTGTTGATGTTTTAACCCCTATGTTTGATTTTGAACTTATGGCGAAACTAAGTCTTGGAAAAAAATATAAATCGTTGACAAAAGAGGAGAAGAAAAAGTTCATAAAACTTTATGTAAAAAGGATGAAAAAATCATACTCATCTAAAATAGATGCTTATAGTGATGAAAAAGTTGAAGTTGTAAAGATATTGCAGCCAAAATCAAATAGAATAGAGTTAGTTACAGATCTAGTAAGTAAAGATAGTAAACTAAAAATATCTTACAAGTTTTATAAACCAAAGAAAAAGATGCGATCAAAAGATAGTTGGCTTATCTATGATGTTGTGATACTTGGTGTTAGTATATTAAAAACTGATAAGATACAATTCAATGAATATCTAAGAGAGAAAAGTTTAGCAGATTTGATGAGGTTGCTGGAGAAGTAAATTGTAAATTATAGTTACATTAAAAGGAAAATATCTTTTATCTCTCTTCTACTATTCCCCAATACTTAATAAACTCATCATCAACATCTATAATTTTTCTCTTTCGTAAATCTTCTATAACGCTTGTAGTACATACAACATCATCTGGCCAACATCTAAGAAAATTGTCATGAGTGTTTTTATTTGTAGCATCAATACAAACGGTTTGTCCATCTATATAAATATCCCTATTACTATCGATATTGTTTACAACTCTCCATATAAGCATATATGCATTTTCTAAGTCATTATTTTTTTCATCAACAATAGCTAGTATTTTTATATGATTAAAAAGTGGTTTTAGTTCATCTACAAGATACTTTTGACTTCTATTTTTCTCTACACTTATAACTACAATTGGATTTTTTGTTTCACGAAAGTATTGTTTTAAGCCTTTAATCTCTTTTGAAATATTTTGCATCTTTTCTAATAAAACTTTATCTTCTAAAATCTCTATGCCACACTCATCAACTTCATCACCTGTACAATCAACTCCAAGTTTTCCACCAACTGCAAACTTTGGACTACTATGATCAAGTGCATCTACTACACCTCTTGTGATAAGTAGATTTTCCACATCTACTCTGTTTAAAATATATGGAATAATCTCATTACTAGAAAGCTCTGGTGCATCTTGACTTACAAATATTGCGTGTTTTACAAAACTCATCTGACCCACACCCCAAAATGCATGCATGATTTGTTGTGCGTGTCCTGGATATGCTGTTTTTATTTTTCCTAAGATAAGATTATGAAATACACCATTTTCAGGCATATAATAATCTAATAAATCAGGTGCAGTAGTTTGAAGTAATGGCAAAAATATTCGTTCCGTTGCATGACCCATATACTTATCTTCTAAAAGTGGTTTTCCTACAACAGTTGCTGCAAATACTGGGTCTTTTTTACTTGTTATGGCAGCAACATCCATAAATGGATAATCCTCTTCTAAAGTATAGTATCCAGTATGATCTCCAAATGGTCCTTCGATACGGAGATTTTCAACATCTACAAAACCTTCGATTACAAAATCAACATCACTAGGTACATAGATGTCATTTGTGATTGATTTTACTAATTGAGCATTTTGTTTTTTTACAAAACCATACAACATAAGCTCAAATACACCTATAGGTAGTGGAGCTTGTCCGCACCATATATACATAGGGTCTCCACCAATACCAATAGAAACTGGCATCTTTCTACCTGCTTTTTTATACTCATGAAAAAAGTGATTAGAATCTTTATGTATCTGCCAGTGCATCCCTAGTGTATTGTCATCATATACTTGAAGTCTATACATCCCTACATTGTGCATAGTTCCATTTAAACTTGTCGTATATACTTGACCCATAGTGATAAATGGACCACCATCTTGTTCCCAAGTAGTTAAAATAGGTAGATCACTTAGCTTTGCATCTTTTCCTAACTTTATAACTTCTTGACATTCACCTTTACTTTTTAACCTTTTTGGAAATACCGATTTAAGCTTAAATAGTTGACCAAACATAGAAAGCTTATCCATAAAACCAGTTGGTGGTTTCATCTTAAGAAGTCCCTCAATCTCTTTTGCAATTTTATCTCCATCACCTATGAAAAGTTCAACTGCTTTTTCATTACAAAATACATTCATCAATACAGGTGTATCAAAAGTTTTATTATTTTTTTTATCAATTGGCTTTGTAAAAAGAAGTGCTTTGCTATCCTCTTTTTTAACTTCTATATACGCAATATGTGGAATCTCAAGATATATATCTAAAGGTTCATCTATTATTTTTAATAAGTCGTTTTCTTTTAGTTGTTTTATTATTTTATCTTCCATGAATTGATTATATCAGATTTTAAATTTAGATAATATATCTGAGTTGTTATATTGTTGTGTTTTTTTGCACCTTTTATCAAAATATCAGATTTTTTTATGATCTCCTCTTTTATTTTGTCTTGATACTTTGTATTTGTGTGTTTAAGTAGAGCTTCAATTCTATACTTGTCTATAAGTGGGGTTTGGAATGAAAGTTGACCTTTGTGACCTGCTATTTTTTGGATAAGCTTCTCATCTATATAACCCAATTCATATTTTAATAATACCCTTAGCCATAAATCATAATCTTCACAAGCAATTAAATTTTCATCAAAAAGTCCAATATCATCAAATACTTTTTTGTTTATCATCACTGTTGAAGCCCCAATTTTACATAAAGGTATATTTTCTTCAAAACAAAAGCCTGATGGTTTTTGTTGTTGTTTATTTTGTTTGATTATCTTATCATTAAAAAGCCAAAGTTCATCTGTATGTGAAATATATATTTTTTTATTATTTTTATGAAAATAAACTTGTTTTTCAATTTTTGATTTTTCCCATATATCATCACTATCTAAAAAACAAATCCAATCATTTTTTGCATATTTAAGCCCTTTGTTTCTTGCAGATGAAACTCCACTATTATTTTGATAAATATATATTATATTATTTTCAAATTGTTTTAATATATCCTTTGTAGTATCTGTTGAACCATCATCTACTATTATTATCTCATTAACTTTATATGTTTGATTTAGGATAGATTGTATAGTTTTTTTTAAAAAACCAGCTCTATTGTATGTTGGTATAATCACTGATATTTTCATGATTCTAAACCTCTTTTAATATAATACATAATTAACATATATCCTTATTTTAACTGTTTCATTGGGTGTTGGATAGTCTTTATATGCTATTTTTATAGTCTCTATACTATTTTTATCCAAAGATGTATAATCTGTACCATCAATTAAAACAAGCTTCGATATATCACCATTTGGATGAAGTAGAAACTCAACAACATTTATCCCATATTGATTGGTTCTAGCTGCTATATTTGGATAAGTAAGATTTTTTTGTGTTATATATCCTATTTTACTTATATTATTTTTTATATAATTTTGTTGCTCTTTTGAAAAAGTAAAATATTGTTCCCCATATAATTTTATATAACTTTGAGTTAAGCTATCTAGCTTTTTAACTTTTTTTAACTCCTCATCTTTTTTTATATAACTATCTTTTATTTTTTCTATTTTATTTTTATTTATATCACTTTGTTCTTGTTTATCAATAATAAAAAACTTTTTTAAATCAATATTTTTTTTAATTTTTGGAGTTTGTATTTTTTTGACCTCTTTACTTATTTTGAATTGTTTTTCTAAAACTTTCTTCTTATTTGTTTGTTTTATTTTTTTTGTAATATTCTCTTTAATCTTTTCTTTTTGTTTTGACCTCTCTTTTTTCTTAAATTTCACATATTTTACACTAGTAAATCCTTTTTTTGTTGAAATACTTTTTTTATTTGTTGTATTAAATTGAAGTTGATTTTTTGATAATTTTTTATCTGTTATAAAATATAAGATAAAGTGTATAGCTATGGATAATATAAAAGCTATGGAAATAGTGATAAATAGTTTTTTCATAAAAGATTATATAATATTATAGCTAAACAAAATCAAA
>JAYEPD010000083.1:15500-35709 GCA_034723675.1 Campylobacterota bacterium | reverse complement strand
ATAGAAGATATAGATAGTGGAAATATGAAGATGATACCACACGATGAGTTTTGGGAAGAGATTGAGGAGTTTGAAAAAGAATTGGTTTTGAAATATGACAATTGAGTATTCACCTGAATTTAAAAAGGAATTAAAAAATATCCAAATATATATCTCAAAAGATAATACAACGGCAAGTAAAAAGTTTATAAAAGATTTAAAAAAGCAGATTGAAGATATTTTAAATATGCCATACAAATACAGACCATCATACTACCATGATGATGAATTAGTAAGAGATATGATATATAAAGGATATACAATCATTTATAAAATATATGATGAATATATCAAAATTGTGGAGATATTTAACCAAAATTTACCAATTTTAAAGGAACAAAACCTATGATAAAACTAACAGCCATCTTACTTCTTACATCTTCCTTTTTATTTTCCTCTTCTGTAGTATGGGATGGAAAAGATAGTGAACTTTCACAAAAAGAGTATGATAAAGCTATCAAAGAGTTCGTAAATAAAACATATCCAAAAAAAGTGAAAGCTTGGGAAAAAGAGAAAGAGAGACTAGAAAAAGAAAACACTACTACTATAGATAAGTTAATGTGGCAAGATGATATAGCTTCAAAAACTCAAAAGCTTAAGTGGCAGAAGGCAAAAAACTATTGTGAAAACTTAAGCTTGGTAGGTTATGATGACTGGTATTTACCAACTGTACAACAGCTAAAAAAACTCTATAAAAACAAAGATAGATTGATAAATTTTTCCTCTAGTATCTATTGGACTAATTCTCATTATAATAGCTCTAGATATGCCGCGATGACTTCCGACTTAGGAAGAGGCGGCTATGGCAGCAGCTCCAGTAGGAACTCTAGTTATTATGTTCGTTGTGTAAGGGGAGAATAGATAAAAAATAACTTAATGTTATGTTTTATCTATGAATCAATATGATATTTGATATTATAAAAAAGTGGAGTAGATGATGAAAAGTATGAAAAAGTTAAGTTTGATTTTTATAGTTATGTTTGTTGTAAGCTTAAATGCAACAGTAAAAAATCCATATGAAAATATAAGTGATAAAGATAAGTTAAATGCACTTACAAACTATCTTATAAATCAAAAATACAATCTTGTAAAAAGTAAATTTGAAAAGGTATCGACATTTCAAAAAAGAGTAAAGTATGTAAATGACAATATAGATGAAATAACAGCAAAAGCGATACAACAATCTTATAGTCTGATATATGGCAAGCCAGTTTTAAAAGCAGTAGACTATGATGCAGAAAATGAGATATTTTATGGAGAGCTTGATTCTTCAAAAGGTAGTTTTACAAAAAAGATAGCGATAAAAGTACCTTTAAAAAAGGCAGAAAGTTTTTATAATACTGTTGAAAAAATTACTCCCAAACTTCTTTTTAATTTTGAGCAAGATAACTTAACCCTTCAAGATATAGTTGTACTATATAAAGGGAAAGAGTACTTAGCAATGCTACGTACTGACTATAAGGCAAATCGTATGGATATAGCTATAAAAAAACAAGCTATAAAATATAGTAAAGATAAAACACGACAATTAGTAGTGGATGATCTTCCAAAGTTATTGGCAAATTCTAAAAAAGTAAAGAAAAACCAAAAATCATATGCAGTTATCTTTGGTATAGAGGATTATATGCTTGAATCAAATGTAAACTATAGTCAAAACTCTGCAATGTCTTTTATGCAATATAGCTCAAAACTTTTAGGTGTGCCTGATGATAATATCTGGGCATTTGTAGGTAATAAAACGAGCTCAGGATTTATCAAGTCACAATGGAACGACTTCTTATCTTTAGTAGAAGATGATGCAACTATATACTTCTACTATAGTGGTCATGGAGTACCTGGGTCTGATGGAAACGCTTATATCTTACCATCAGATACCAATGCTGAAACGGCTACAAACGACAAAACATTTATGCTAAAAAATATCTATGCAAATCTATCTAAAACAAAAGCTAAAAAAGTAGTAGCTTTTGTAGATAGTTGTTTTAGTGGAAAAGATGATAAGGGTAGTTTACTTTTTGAGGGTGTAGCACCAGTTCTGAAAGTGAAAAAGACTAAATTTGATACTCAAAAGATGACAATATTTACAGCTGGTTCAAGTAAGCACTTCTCAAACCAATACAAAGAGAAAAAACAAAGACTTTTTAGCTACTTTTTGATGAAAGGTTTAGCTCTTGGAAAAACTGATACAAAAGAGTTGTTTTCTTATGTAAAAACAAATGTTGCTAACAAATCAAGAAAATTAGGTGTGGCATATAAACAAATCCCTCAACTTTTAGGGAAAAATGATGGTAAGATTAGATAAAATACAAATTATATTAAAAAACAGGAGATAATAATGAAATTTAGATTACTGTTATTATTTATAATTCTACAAGGGGTGATGATGGCAAAAAATAGCCTACCAAAATATTATGAAGAGTGTTTAGCAAATGGCTTAAAAATTGTAGCAATTCCTATGGATAATGGTACAGATGTTATAACAACAGATATATTCTATGATGTAGGAAGTCGTGATGAGGTTATGGGAAAAAGTGGAATAGCACATATGCTTGAACACCTAAACTTCAAATCAACAAAAAACTTAAAAGCAGGGGAGTTTGATCAAATCGTAAAAGGATTTGGTGGGGTAAACAATGCTTCTACAGGTTTTGACTATACTCACTACTATATAAAATCAAGTTCTAAAAATCTTAATAAATCCTTAGAGTTGTATGCAGATTTGATGGAAAATCTTACTTTAAAAGATGAAGAGTTTCAACCAGAAAGAGATGTTGTAACTGAAGAGAGACTATGGAGAACTGATAATTCTCCTATGGGTTACCTTTACTTTAAGCTTTTTAACAATACTTTTACATACCATCCTTATCATTGGACACCAATAGGTTTTATGAGTGATATAAAAAATTGGACAATAGAAGATATAAGAGATTTTCACAGTAAGTATTATGCACCTAACAACGCAACACTTATAGTTGCAGGTGATATAACAAAAGAGGAAGTTTTTAAAATATCAAAAAAACATTTTAAAAATATCAAAAATAAAGTTGAAGTTTCAGATGACAAGTTCTATATGGATGAGCCAAAACAAGATGGTGCTAAAAGAATAATAATACATAAAGATTCACAAGTAGAGATGTTGGCTATAAATTTTCATATTCCAAACTATCTGCATGAAGACCAAACTGCACTAAGTGCATTGAGTGAGCTACTAAGTAGTGGTAAAAGTAGTAGACTTAACGAACTTTTAGTTGATGAAAAACAACTTGTAAATACTGTATATGCTTATAATATGGAGTTAAAAGATCCTGGAGTTTATCTGTTTTTAGCAGTTTGTAATCCAGGTGTTGATGCAAAAGAGGTTGAAAAACTTATATGGAAAGAGATAAAAAAAATACAAAAGGGTGATGTGAAAAAATCTGAACTAAATAAAATCAAAAAAAATTCAAAATCTGATTTTGTATTTTCGCTTGAAAGTTCAAGTAGTGTTGCTAGTTTGTATGGAAGTTATCTTTCAAGAGGAGATATAACACCTCTTATGACTTATGAGCAGAACATAGAGAAGTTAAAAACAAAAGATTTAATAGATGTAGCAAACAAATACCTAAGAGTTGATAACTCAACAACAATGATTTTAAAACCAAAAGATTAACAAACTATTTTAGATAAGTTTGATATAATCGCAAAATAATTTTAGAAATAATACAAGGGAAAAAGAATGCAACAAATCACAGGATCAACAACTGCTATTATCACGCCATTTAAAAATGGAAAATTGGATGAGCAAACTTATGCAAAGCTTATTAAAAGACAAATAGAAAATGGTATAGATGCAGTTTGTCCAGTAGGTACTACAGGTGAAAGCTGTACACTACAGTTTGATGAAGATGTACGATGTATAGAGATAGCTGTTGAAGTGTGTAAAGGTACCGATACAAAAGTACTAGCAGGTGCAGGAAGTAATGCTACACATGAAGCAATAAGAATAGCTAAACAAGCTCAAAAGCTAGGGGTTGATGCTATATTTTCAGTAAGCCCATACTACAATAAACCATCACAAGAGGGACTTTATCAACACTATAGATCAATATGTGATGCAGTACCTGAATTGGGTGTGATGTTGTATAGTGTGCCAGGAAGAACAGGTATAGATATAAATAGCTCAACTGTAAAGAGACTTTTTGATGATTGTACAAATATGTATGGTATCAAAGAAGCTTCTGCAAATCTAGATAAAATAGTAGAATTACACAAGATGATACCTGAACTTAAAATACTTAGTGGTGATGATGGTACTGATTATCCAAGTTTAGTATCAGGAGCAGCTGGTATAACTTCTGTTACATCAAATCTTTTACCTGATTTAAAAGCAAAATTAACAAGTCTTGCTTTAGAGGGTAACTTTGAGGAAGCAAGAAAAATACATGAAGATTTATATGAGATAAACAATATTTTATTTTGTGAAAGTAACCCTATACCTATAAAAGCAGCTATGTATATAGCAGGATTAACTGATACTTTAGAGTATAGACTACCATTAACAGCACCAAGTAATGAAAATATGAAAAAAATCGAAGCAGTTATACAAAACTACAATATAGTAAAATAAAAATGTACACAGTTATAGCTATACTTTTAATGTTCTTAATATCAGTATTTTCTATACTGTTGTACTTCAAATCAAAAAAATCAAGACAAGCGATGTTAGATGAGGGTATATGCCCAGCTTGTAGAGCTGAAGCAAAAAGCTTTAAAGATGAGACTACAGGTGCTTTGTTTAAAGTTGAAGCTATCAAAAAAAGTATACTGAAAAAACATGGATGTAGTGGAATAGTAGAGATGGAATATAATTGTACAAATTGTGGACTAAAAGAGGTACATAATAGTGTAGGGCAGGGGTGTAGTTTATAAACATCTGTTGGGTTCAAATGTTTAATTGAATCCTACAGTAAGTTTTACTTAAGATTAAACAAATACCAAATAAATTTAAATATATACTTAATTTTATATTATAAATGTTATAATTTATCAATTTAAAAAAGGATATTTTATGAAAAAGATTGTATTAAACTCAGTTTTAGGTGCTGCTACTATAGCTTTATTTACAGGTTGTGGAGGGAATAAATTGGATGTTTTATCTTACCCAAAACAGATAAAACAAAAAGTTGATATACCAGAGATATGTATGCCTAAATACAAATCAGCTATGCCAACTGTTGCAGTTATGGATTTTACAAATAACTCTACTTTTGGGAAAGCTGAAATTGACACTACAAAATCAAATAGTGAAACAACTAAAAAATCAGCTGCAGTAGTTGGAATAGTTGCTACTCCAGTAGGAGTTGGTGTTGGTGGTGCAAGTGTTCAAAATACAAAAACAAACTCTAAAAGAACTAATGTAAAAAGAAGTGTAGATGCAAAATTGTCATCATCAGTTACAGGACCGTTAGAATCTTTAATTGTAAATTCAGGTGGAGCAAAACTTTTTACAAGATCTGATATGGATAAGATAGATGCTGAATTGAAGTTTCAAGATAGTGGTTTAGTAGATCCAGATTCAGCTGTGGAGTTTGGTAAAACATCTGGAGTTAGATATATCATAACAGGTTCAATAGATAATGTTGATCAAAAATATAGAGACAATTCAGAAGCTACAGGTGGATTAGCAGATGCAACTGCTCAAAGTGATAATCAAGCATTACAACTATTTGGTGCTTTAGCAAATGTTGCTGCTTCTGTAACTGATGGTATGGTTATAACAACAAAATTAACAGTTAAAATGTTAGATGTTCAAACAGGTAAAATAGTATTTAGTAAAACTCTTGAAGAGAGTGGAAATATAGGTAAAATACCAGATCCTTCATATGATCAAACAGTTGGTGGTATAAAAAAAGCTATGATGGAAGCACTTCCTGTATTAAAAGAAGATTTTGCTAACTATTTTGCAGTAAAAGGTTATATAACTAAAATAAAAGCTAACGGCGATGATAGAATTGCTCAACTTAATATAGGTAGAGATTTAAAAGTTGTTGAAAATCAATTGTTCAATGTTTATGCATTTGAAGAGAGTGAAGATCCAATGAGTGGTGAAAAATCTTGTGATGTTATAGAAACAAATACAAAACTTAGAGCTTCTCAACAAATACAACCTAAAACTACATGGGTAACAGTTGAAGATGGTGAAGGTAAATCATTAAGATTGGGTCAGCTAGTTCAAAAATCACATGAAAAAGCTGGATTTTAATGAAAACTTATACTAAAAATATAATTGTATTTATTGCTACAATTGTACTATTTAGTGGATGTGTAGGTGGATCTAAAAAGCAAGTGGTAGTTCAAGAACTACCATCTTGGTATATAAATGCACCTAGTAACAATGCTGTATTTATTTATGGTGAAGGTACTGCTAAAAGTATGGATGAAGCAAAAACAAATGGTCTGAACTCTATGGCTTCAAGACTTGTGGTGAGTGTTTCTTCATCACTTGAAAGTTCTACTACTACTTCAACAGATGGGAAGTCATCAAATTATAGTAAAAATATAAACAAAAGTGTAAAACAAGATGTTCAAAAGATAAAGTTTACAAATGCCAAAGTGGAAAAAAGTTCTAAAATTGGTGATGAATTTTATGTTTTAATGAAAGTAAATAGAGATGAATTGTTTGAAAATAAAAATAAAGAATTTATCATAAATGATAAAAGAGTAGATGTTCAATACAACTCATTGAAAAAGTACTCTAAATTAGAACAAATCCATATGTTACAAGCACTATACCCTAAAGTGATAAGTGGTAAAAGACAAGCTGTTGTTTTAAATGCAATCAATAATGAATTTGAATATGCACCATATATAAAAAAATATGATTCTTATATAGATGCTATTTATAATCTTAAAAATGATTCAATAATAGTTGTTCAAACAAATGAAAAACAACAATATTTTGCTGATCAATTAATCGATCAATTAAACAAACAACAATATAAAATATCAAGATCAACTGGTGATATAATCATCAAGTTAAATAATAAGATTAAATATAGTGTTGCAAGAGGTTGGAATATAGCTAAAGTATCTACAACACTATCAGTTCTTGCAAATGGCAAAATAGTATCAAATAGAACTATATCTTCACTTGGAAGGTCATCTACATCTAAAGAGAGTGCATTAGAAGATGCATCTTTGAAATTTATCAAAAAAATCAAAGAAGAATCTTTGGATAAAGTTATATTTAGTAAATAATATAACAAATCTTTAAAAAAGTAAGGTAAAACCTTGCTTTAGTTCAATCCACTAATCAGTTTTACTTAAGATTAAAGGAAATAGCTTTAGTAACAAAATAATTTTTATAAATTATTAGACAAAAATATATTAATAAATGGCTCTTAATCTTCTAGTCACGCGTAATTTCTTTGTTAATCTTAAGTAAAACTGATTAGTGGATTGTGCTGGTCTTGATTTTTTTATTTTTAAAATATACTTGACAATCATAAACAAAACTTGCTATACTTTCTTTAGCACTTAAGATATAAGAGTGCCAATTAAAAAGGTAAACTCGTTTTACCTCGTGAAAATAAATATATGAAAAATTTACTTTTTCATATATTTATCGGTAACGGATAATAAAAAAGGATATACAATGAGTAACAATATATTTGAAAAATTAACAAACCAAATGCAAGAAACTGTAGAATCAGGACTTTCTCTTGCTTTACACAATAAAAATCAAGAAGTAGAGATTGTCCATATTTTATGGGGATTGCTTACAAACACAAGTGGTGTTCTAAATCAACTTCTAAATAAAATGAATTTAGATAAAACAGCTATAGAACTTGAAGCAAAAAGTATAGCCTCAAAATTACCAACAGTATCTAGTGTAACAAAAGAGAATATTAAAATATCTAGAAATGTTGTCTCTTCACTAGAAAATGGACAAGGACTTATGACAAGTACTGGTGATAGTTTTTTGGCTGTTGATACTTGGATTATAGCAAATTTAAATAATAGTGTATTTAAAGATGTTTTAGGAAAATATGTAGATTTAAGTGAGATTAAAAAAGAGCTTGAATCTATAAGAGGAGGTGCCACAGTAGATAGTGTAAGTGGTGATGATAACCTTGAAGCATTAGAAAAGTATGGAATCGACCTAAATCATCAAGCAATGACAGGAAAACTAGATCCTGTAATTGGAAGAGATGAACAACTTACTCGTATGATGCAAATCCTTATAAGAAAAACAAAAAACAATCCTATTTTATTGGGAGAACCTGGAACTGGAAAAACTGCTATTGCTGAAGGGTTAGCACAAAGAATAGTAAACAAAGATGTTCCAACAAGTTTGGTAAACAAAAGAGTTATTTCACTTGATATGTCAGCTTTAATAGCAGGTGCAAAATATCGAGGAGAGTTTGAAGATAGATTAAAGGCTGTTATTAAAGAGGTTCAAAAAGTTGGAAATGTGATACTATTTATAGATGAGATTCATACTATCATTGGAGCAGGTGCTAGTGAGGGGAGTATGGATGCTGCAAATATTCTTAAACCAGCTTTAGCAAGAGGGGAGCTTCATACTATAGGTGCTACAACACTTAAAGAGTATAGAAAATATTTTGAAAAAGATACTGCTATGCAAAGAAGATTTCAACCAATAAATGTAGATGAACCATCTGTAAATGAAGCTTTACAAATTTTAAGAGGTATAAAAGAGAAATTAGAAACACACCATAATGTTACTATAAATGATAGTGCTTTAGTAAGTGCTGCAAAACTAAGTGATAGATATATAACTGATAGATTTTTACCAGATAAAGCAATTGACCTTATAGATGAAGCTGCAGCTGAATTAAAAATGCAAATAGAATCAGAACCAACTGCACTATCAACAACAAAAAGAGCAATAAGTACACTTGAAGTTGAAAAAGAAGCTTTAAAGATGGAAAAAGGTGATAAAAATAGATCTAGGCTTGATGAGATAGAAAAAGAGTTGTCAGATTTAAAAGAGAATCAAAGAAGATTAGAAACACAATTTAAAAATGAAAAAGAGACTTTTAATGCTGTTTCAGAGATAAAAATAAAGATAGAGAACTTAAAAAATCAAGCAAGTCGTGCCAAAAGAGATAGTAAGTTTGAAGAAGCAGCAAAGATAGAATATAGTGATATACCAGAACTTGAAAAACAAATAGAATCAAATGAAAAAAAATGGGCAAAGATGGAAGCATCGGGGACTCTTTTACGAAACTTTGTTGATGAAGATGCAATTGCTAGTATAGTATCAAGATGGACTGGAATCCCTGTAAATAAGATGCTTACAACTGAAAAACAAAGAATTTTAGAGGTTGAAAGTGTTCTTAAAAAAGATGTTATAGGTCAAGATGAGGCATTAAAAGCAATTTCAAGAGCAATTAAAAGAAATAAAGCAGGTCTTAGTGATGATAGCCGCCCAATAGGAAGTTTTATGTTTTTGGGACCTACAGGTGTAGGGAAAACAGAATCTGCAAAAACTTTAGCTAAGTTTTTATTTGATGATGAAAAGTCACTTATAAGATTTGATATGTCTGAGTATATGGAAAAACATAGTGCAAGTAGATTAGTAGGTGCTGCTCCTGGTTATGTTGGATATGAGGAGGGTGGACAACTTACAGAAGCTGTTAGAAGAAAACCTTATAGTGTGATACTTTTTGATGAGATAGAAAAAGCTCATCGGGATGTATTTAATATTCTTTTACAAGTTCTTGATGATGGAAGACTAACTGACAACAAAGGGGTAACAGTAGATTTTAAAAATACTATTATTATACTTACTTCAAATATAGGTAGTGATAAAATCATATCTATTGAAGATAAAGAGCAAAGAAGAAGTGAAGTTTTAGATACTTTAAAATCACATTTTAGACCAGAGTTTTTAAATAGACTTGATGACATAGTGATATTTGAACAACTTGGACTTGATGCTATTACAAATATAGTAGATATAATGTTTAAGTCGATATCTAAAAAACTTGAATCAAGAGATATAAAACTAACTATGACTACAAGTGCAAAATCATATATTGCAGATGCAGGGTATGACCCTATTTATGGTGCAAGACCTCTGAAAAGAGCTTTATATGAGATAGTAGAAGACAAGTTAGCTGATATGATACTTGAAGAGAAAATCAACGATGGAGATAATATAGAGTTTGATTATCTTGATGGTGAAGTTTTAGTGAATGTAATATAACTACTCATTTGATACATTTAAAATATAAAGATTATATTTTTTAGCATAATACTTAAATAAAAGTTTTTGAAGTGTTGGTTGATGAGATGGTGTAAACCAAGCATTGTTTGAAGTTGCGATTACATATGGTGTATCTAGTTTTTTGTATATCTCATCTGTTGTAGCTTCATAACATATAGCATTTCTAAACTTCGTACCTTTTATATCAAAAGTTGTAGGCTCTTTTGCTGTTTCATAATCTTTTGCACCATTGTAAAAAGTATCATTTATCCAGTTTGTAATTTTTTGTGGCAAAGGTACAGCCTCACCAAAAGGTACAAGTACAACTTTATGTGCAACTTCAACACCACTGTTTTGAAAAAGATAAGTAGAATTGTAATATAAACCATCTTTTGCATATAAAGAACCAACTACAATAGATATATATTTTGATTTTTCTAAAAGTTTACTATATAGTTCATTTTGATAGTTCAGTACAAGAGGAAATGCAGTTTCAGGGAATATAATAAGTTGATATTTGTTATCAATTGCATTTTGAATAGTTTTAAAGTTATCAAATATAATTTTCTCTTTATTTATAAGTTTCCATTTTTCATTTTGAGATATATTTGTTTGATACTTATATATCTTTAAGTTTGGTTCATTTATAGTATTTGTATTGTAAAAGTTATAAAAAGATAAGAGTATTATTATAAAAGTATATGAAACAATTGATCTTTTATAGTATAAATTTAGATATTTTATTAAAATAGATGTAGCTATTAATACTATTAAAAATTCTATTTTTGAAGTTCCTATCAAGGTATTGATAAATGGTAGTTCTATTTTGAACCAATTAAATCCAAAAGGTTCTATAAAACTTAAAAGAAAAATGTATCCTATTTTATAAAATATATTATTTAATAGGTTTATAAAATAAAACAATATACCATATAACAAACCTATCCCTATTAGTACAATAGGTATCAAATATGACAGTTCATAATATATAAAACTATAACTTAACCACCAAAACCAAAATATACCTATCATAAACCCTGTTCCAAATAATTGTTTACTGTTAAGTGTAAAAAGTAAATATACAGCATACAATGCAAATATAGTAGTTACAATTTTATATGAATAATTAAAATATTCAAAATATATAAAAGATGACAAAAGTATCGCTGTTAGTATTGATTTGGTCTTAAACATAGTACATTTTATCTTAAATATTTAAATAAATAGCATAAATAAGCCAATTTAAATTTTAATTAAAGATTGTTTTGTTATTATTTGGACAAATTATAATATGGGAGATTGAGTATGAATAAAAGTGAATTGATTAAAGCAGTAGCAGAAAAAGCAGGTTTAACACAAAAAGATGCAGGTGCAGCATTAGAAGCTACGCTTGAAACTATAACTGAAACATTAGCAAGTGGAGATACAGTTGCATTTATTGGGTTCGGTACATTTAGTACATCTAAAAGAGCTGCTAGAGAAGGTATCAATCCATCAACTGGTGCAAAAATACAAATAGCTGAATCAACTGTTGCAAAATTTAAAGTTGGTGCAAAATTAAAAGAAGCTGTAAAAAAATAGTTTTACAATTTTAACAATTATTAAAAAGGGGAAGTTTAACTTCCCCTTTTTTTATAATTTGTAAAAATAATAATAGCCCAATCCCTTAATAAGTTTTACTTAAGATTATAAAAGAAATTACGCGTGACTAAAAGATAAATAGCCACCTATTAATAGCTAAACAGTTAAATGTGTAGATATAATAATTTAACTAATAAAGCTATTTCCTATAATCTTAAGTAAAACTTATTAAGGGATTGGGCTAATAAGAAGTTGTATTTTAAAGCATAAACTTAATTTAAGTATAAATTTACTATAATTCCAAACTTATTTTAATAGAAAGGATATAAATATGAAAAGAACATATCAACCACATAACACTCCAAGAAAAAGAACACATGGTTTTAGAACTAGAATGGCTACTAAAAATGGTAGAAGAGTTATAGCATCTAGAAGAGCTAAAGGTAGAAAAAGATTAGCTGTTTAAGCAAATCTCACAGAATAAATACTCATAAAGAGTTCAACTACATATATAGAAGCAACAAAAAATGGCACACGCATAGTTTTGTTGTTTTTTTTCAAAAAAACGCTGCATTGAAAGTGGCTTTTGTATCATCAAAAAAAGTTGGTAATGCTGTTAGTAGAAATAGATCAAGAAGATTATTGAAATCCTTGGTACTTTCTAATGAAAATAATATCCAAACAGGTATGTATATCTTTGTTGCTAAAAATGATATATTAAATAGAGACTACAAAGTTATAACAAAAGACTTTAATTATGCACTTAAAAAACTTGGTTTATTGGTAAATTGAAATATATAGTTTTATCATTAATTAGATTTTATCAAAAGTATTTAACTATATTTTCATATGGTAGTTGCAGATACTATCCAACTTGCTCCTCTTACGCAAAAATGCAATTTGAACACAATAATTTTTTTATAGCATTATATTATTCAACTATAAGAATACTTAAGTGTAATCCATTGTTTGATGGTGGTTTTGATTATGTTAAAACAAAATGTGTAGATGATACAAAAATAAATCTAAAATTTACGAAAATTAAGGTAAAATACTGGAAAATACCAAAAGGTGATAAAAATCACTGTTTAGTAATACAACACAATAAAAAATGGGAAAAATAAATGGCATTAAATGACAACACAATGAACAAACAACAAACACAAAAAAGGATATTGGTAGCGACACTTTTATCATTTGTATTTTTTATAGGGTATGACTTTTTATATCTACAACCAAAACAAGAAGCTGTAAATATTGCAAATGATAAAAATAAACAAATATCACAAGAACAATCACAAAATACAACAACAAATCAAGCACCACAAGTGCAACAAAATGTTACACCAACGACTACAAATAAAGCACCTATATCAAAAGATATGGCAACATCTTCTGTTATATCAACCATAACAACAACAAAGAATATTTTTGAGATAGATAATTTTGGACGAATTAGTCAAGTTACCTTAAGAGAAGCAAAATATCACGATGATGAAAATGAACAAATTACAATGTTTGCAAATAATCAACTAAGACCGTTAGAAGTTAGATTTGCAGATACAGATACTAATAGCGAAGCATTTAAGATTGATGTTGTTGCTTCATCAAATAATATAAATGCTACAAAAAATAAAATGGAATTAACACTTACTCAAAATTTAACAAATACAGTTTTGACAAAGAAGATTACATTTTATCCTGATGGGCATTATGATTTGAAAATATCTACAACAAATAAAGCTAATTTTTTTGTAACTCCTGGATTTAGACCAAATGTAATAGCTGATATGTATGCTGATCATGGGGCATTAATATCTTTAAATGATGGTACACTAAATATCATAGAAGATGAAGATATGGAAAGATCAGTTGAGCTTATAGGTGTAAATGTAGCTTCTGCATTTGATAGATATTATGCAACTGTATTGTATAACTATGATACAAGTATGGCTATGAGCGTTATGAAAGACAATGATGATTCACCTCAAATGTTTATACATGGTAAAGATAATATTGAGCTAAAAGGTTATATAGGACCAAAAGAGTATACTACTTTAGAAGCTTTAGATAAGAGACTTGTATCTGTTATAGAGTATGGTTGGTTTACATTTATAGCAAAACCGATGTTTACAATGCTTCAATTTATACAAAACTATGTAGGAAACTGGGGTTGGACTATTGTAATAGTTACAATTCTTATTAAGATTGTATTATTGCCTTTATCTCACAAAGGTATGGTATCTATGAATAGATTAAAAGAGTTGGCTCCAAAAATAAAAGATATTCAAGAAAAATACAAAGATGATAAACAAAAAGCATCTATGCATATGATGGAGTTGTATAAAAAAGAGGGTGCGAACCCTATGGGTGGATGTTTGCCAATTATTTTACAGATACCTGTATTTTTTGCTATATATAGAGTTTTACTTAATGCTATAGAGTTAAAAGGTGCCGAATGGATTTTATGGATAAATGACTTAGCAGAGATGGATCCATATTTTGTATTACCTATTTTAATGGGTGCAACTATGTACTTACAACAAAAAATTACGCCAAATACTATGACAGATCCAATGCAACAAAAAATGTTCCAATGGTTACCTGTAGTATTTACATTTTTCTTCTTATGGTTCCCAGCAGGACTTACACTTTACTGGTTTATAAACAACCTTGTAACTGTAGGACAACAATATTATGTAAATAATATTTTTGAAAAAGCAAGAATAAAAAGACATGAAAATCACTTATTAGAAAAAGAGCATACTAAAAATAATAAGAAAAAATAAAGGCCTTAATATGTTAAAAGAATTTTCTAAAGATAGTATAGTTTTTGAAGCAAAAACATTGGAAGAGGTTTATGAGAAAGCGACAAAATCTTTTTCATGTTCTATTACAGAATTAGATATTGATATAATCCAAATACCAACAAAAGGTATCTTTGGATTGTTTTGTAAAGACGCAATTATTCAAGCAAAATTAAAATTAAAAAAAACTACTGAAGTTATCAATTCTAAATCAGAAAATATAAAAACAAATGAAAAAAATAAAAAAGTTAAAGTTGAGACACTAAGTTCAAAACTAGAAGAGCTTAAAAATGAAGAACAATCTTCAAATGATGAGAAAACAAAAGAGGAAGTTTTTGAAGTAAAGCAAGTTAAGAAAGAGAAAATTTTCGAAGATTTTTATGATAGAAAAGAGCAGATTTTACATGAAACTCCTGTAGTAAAAAAAGAAAATACTGGTATAGAACAGGAGATAAAAAAAGAGATAAACAATCTTTTTTCTAAACTTTGTTATGAGATAGATGAGATACAAGTTAAAATACTTGATGATAATGAAACAATTTATATCGAGTTTTCAGGTGTAGATAGCGCACTTTTAATAGGGAAAGAGGGGTATAGATATAAAGCTTTATCTTATATACTTTTTAATTGGTTACATGAAAAATATGGAAAAATGTTGAAACTAGAAGTAGCACAATTCTTAGAAAATCAAGAAAAATCAATCTATGCATATCTTGAACCTGTTATTCAAACTATAAAAGATGAAGGTTTTTATAAAACAAAAATTTTAGATGGAGTATTGGTTCATATAGCACTTACAAAATTAAGAGATGAGTTTCCTGATAAATATGTTGCAGTAAAAACAACACAAAAAGGTGATAAGTATATCTTAGTAAATGAATACAGAAATTAATATTAGGTAAAATAGTGTTATATGATAATGAAACTATAGTTTCAATTGCAACTGCAAATGGTATTGGGGCTATAAGTATAGTAAGAGTTAGTGGTAGTGAAGCTTTGAATATAGCTTTAAATATTACAAAAAAAGAGAACTTAGTATCAAGATATGCAACATTATCTAAACTTTATAATTTTAACAATGAACTAATAGATGAAGCTTTAATAATATATTTTAAAAATCCACAATCATTTACTGGTGAAGATATAGTAGAGTTTCAATGTCATGGTGGAGTTGCAGTATCCAATATGATAATTGATAGTTGTCTTAAATATGGTGCAAGAATAGCAACAGCAGGTGAATTTTCAAAACGAGCTTTTTTAAACGGTAAAATAGATTTAACTCAAGCACAAGCCATATCTAAAATCATTGAAGCTAGAAGTGAAGATGCAGTTAAACTATTGGCAAAACAATTAAAAGGTGAGTTGAAAGATTTTGTTGAACAAATAAGAAAAGAGTTACTTTTTATGTTGGCCTATACAGAAGTAAACATAGACTATGCTGAAGAAGACTTACCTTTGGATATATATGAACAAATAGAAGAGAAAATAAAAAAAATAACAAATGATTTAAATAATACACTTGACTCAAGTAAAAGAAGAGAGGGTATGATAGATGGTTATAAAGTAGCTATCATAGGTAAACCAAATGTAGGAAAATCTAGTCTTTTAAATAAATTATTAAATTTCAACAGAGCAATAGTAAGTGATATAGCAGGAACTACAAGAGATACAATTGAAGAGAGTGTAAAAATAGGATCTCATATAATAAAAATAGTAGACACAGCAGGTATAAGAGAAGCTTCTGATGCTATAGAAAAAATAGGGATTGAGAAATCACATCAGGCTATAGAAGAAGCTGATATAGTTGTTGTATTATTTGATAGAAGTAGAGTATTTGATGATGAAGATAAACAGATTCAAGAATTGATAAAAGATACAAACAAAGAGATAATAGTAGCTTTAACAAAGACAGATTTGGATAAAAGATTTGAGATAGAGAAACTTGATACACAAGATGATGTTATTTGTTTAAATACAAAAGAGAATATCTCTAGTTTAGTAAATAGAATTGAAAATATATTAAATAAAAACACAAATAGTGATGAGATAACACTTATATCAAAACTTCAAGTTACGCAAGTGGAAAAAACACTAAAAAATATTTTAGATGCAAAAGATCCACTTAAAACAGGAGAGTTAGAGTTTTTTGCTTTTCATATAAATGAAGCATTAGATAATATCTCACAAATATCAAGACCATATGAACATACACAGATGTTAGATGTTATGTTTGGTGAATTTTGTTTAGGTAAGTAAAATGGTTAGAAATACAAAAAATTTAGAGTTTTTAGAAGAGAATAAGCAGTGTTCATACTTTGATGATAAATTGTGTGATATAAGATATAAGTATATGGAACATTGTACTATTGAAGAGCAAGAAAATATGCTAGAGCGTGGTTGGAGAAGATTTGGAAATATGCACTTTGTACCTGAGTGTAAAACATGTGATATGTGTAAAACTATAAGAATAGATGTGGAAAAGTTTGAATTTTCAAAGAGTCAAAAAAGAGTAATAAATAAAAATAAAAATACAGAAGTTTATGTTCAAAAACCAACGCTAACTTATGAACATATAAATCTATTTAATAAATACCATAAAAAGATGGAAGAGAAAAAAAGTTGGAATGAGAATAATATTGATGTTCAAGAATATCATAATTCATATGTAAATGGTGCTCATGATTTTGGGAAAGAGTTGTTATATTTTCGTGATAATAAGCTTGTAGCAGTTGCTCTTTGTGATATAATGCCAAATGGTATGTCTGCTGTTTATTGTTATTATGATCACGATTTTGACAATTTGTCTTTAGGTCAATTTTCAATATTAGCACAAATAAGTATTGCAAAACAAAATAAAGTGCCATATCTATATTTGGGTTATTGGATACAAGATCATTTTAGTATGGGCTATAAAGAGAGATATGCACCTTTTGAAGTTTTAGAAAATAGACCAAATTTAGATGAAAATACAATATGGAGTAATTATGAATGATAAACAAAATGAGATAGAAAAAAATGAAATAGATCCAAAAGAAGAGAAAAGAGAAGAAGTATTTGAAAAGTTAAAATATGAATTTATTGAGGAACAAAGATTAATAGGGAGATTTTACGACTTTTGTTCACAATATCACAATTTTGAATATGATGAGATGGGTATAAATATGGAAGAGGGTGAAGATATTCTTAGAAAAACAAATGTTATAAAAGATAAAATACTAAATAGAGCGTCTGAAAAGCTTCTATATATATTTGAAAATGTTGAGATAAATACAATAGCCAATATTATATCATTTGATTTAGATACAAAAGAGTATCAATATAAAGTAGTACTTGAAGTTATGAGTGATAGTTTTAATTTAGAAGTTATATAAAAGTAGGTTTGAGATGAGAACAGTAAGAGACATTATTTTAAGAGAAGATATAAGTGTAGATATTAGTAGTACTATTGCTTATACTTTAGAGATGATGGCAAAAAATAAACAAGGTGTCATAGTAGTTTTATCTAAAAGTGTTCCTGTAGGTATAATCACAGAAAGAGATGTATTAAATCAAATAAACAATACAATTGACTTTGAAGTTACTATTGATACTATTTTAAGATTTAATCACTTAATAACTATAAATATAAAAAGAAGTATCGATTATGCTTTACATGTACTTATAGACAACAATATAAGAAGACTTATAATAGTAGATGATATAAATAATTTTGAAGGTGTAGTTACTCAAGATATAATAGTGAAGCATCTTGAAGATGATACTTTTAAAACAAATCTTTTAATCTCAAACTTTATGAAAGAGCATAGTGAGTTAATAACTGTAAACAAAAACAAAAGTATAAAAGAAGCTTTTACAATCATGAACAACAATGATATAGGTTCTATTATTGCAGTTGATGATCACTTAAAACCTGTAGGTATTATAACAGAAAAAGATAGTGTATATATAGCAAAATCAAGAATAGATTTAGAACTACCAATTAGTTCTGTTATGAAGCATCCAGTTGTAACAATATGTGAAAGTAAAAGGGTTAAAGATGTTGTTGAACTTATGGAGGAAAAAGATATAAGAAGAGTTCTTGTTTTGAAGCAAGATAGTTTAACACCACATTCTATTATGAGTATAAGAGATATAGCATATAACTTAAAAGGGAATTATGGTCAAATACTTGAATCAAAGTTAAAAAATGTAAAAAATACACTTAACTATATAGGTGAATCTGTACTAGAAGTTTATGAAGATAATAATGAACAAGTGATACAATGGATAAATGATACAGCACTAAAGAACTTTGGAAACATAGTAGATAAAAATTTAAATAAATTAATAGACCCTGATATGTGGAAAGATATATATGCAGATGTAAAAACAAAAGATGAATGTACAAAACACAAAATAAATATAAAAAATATGTATTTTGAGATGATGTGTTCTTATCACTATACAAATAAAAAAGAAGCTTTACTGATTATACTAAGAGATATTTCAGAATTTGAACATGCAGTTATAGATGCAAATAAGAAAAATGAACAAATACAACAAGAACTAGATATATTACAAGGTGTTATTGATCAACAAAAAAGTATAGTATTAGTAACAGATGGATTTGAAGTAATATCTGCAAATAGAAGTTTGTTTGATTTTTTTAATGTCAAGAGTTTAGCTGAGTTTATAGAAAAACATAAAAATATTTCAGATACTTATATAAACCATAAAAACTTTTTTAGTTTAGAAGATAAGTCTTTAAATTGGATAGATGAGATAACTAAACTAGATATTAAAAATAGAATAGTATCTATACTTGATTTAAACGATTTTGAACCAAAAGCTTTTACAGTGCAAGTAAATCCTTTAAGTTCAGATGTGAAAAATTATGCTGTAACTTTAACAGATATTACAGATATAAAATTAGAATCACAACAATACCATTTTCATGCTACTCATGATGCTTTAACAGGTATCTATAACAGATCATATTATTTTGAAAAAATAGCAAATGAGATAGAACAATCAAGACGGTATAAAACCACATTTTGTATTATATTGTTTGATATTGACTTTTTCAAAAAGTTTAATGATAACTATGGTCATCTAAAAGGTGATGAAGTTTTGGTTAAATTAAGCCAAACTATACAAACAAATACAAGAGTATCTGATACATTTGCAAGATGGGGTGGAGAAGAGTTTATCATATTACTAGAAAAAACTACATTGGAAAAAGCAGAGTTAATAGCTGAACACTTTAGAAAACTTATAGAAAATATGCATATAAAAGATATACCTCAAGTCACTTCAAGTTTTGGAGTAACTCAATATCAAGATGGTGATACAGATAATTGTATATTAAAAAGAGCAGATGATGCACTTTATGAAGCAAAAGAAGCAGGAAGAAACTGCGTAGTTGTAAAATAGATGAATAATAACCATATAAGTATATCATGTAAAGAGATAAGAGATTGAAGTTTTCATTTGTAACACTTTTTCCAAATTTAATAGAACCATATTTTCATGATTCTATTTTGAAAAAAGCAGTTGAAAAAAGTCTTATAAGTTATGATTTTTACAATCC
>JAYEPD010000083.1:2843-15400 GCA_034723675.1 Campylobacterota bacterium | reverse complement strand
AAAGAGATAAGAGATTGAAGTTTTCATTTGTAACACTTTTTCCAAATTTAATAGAACCATATTTTCATGATTCTATTTTGAAAAAAGCAGTTGAAAAAAGTCTTATAAGTTATGATTTTTACAATCCAAGAGATTATACAACAAATAAACATAAAAAAGTAGATGATACTCTTTGTGGAGGGGGAGCAGGGCAGTTGCTATTTCCACAGCCACTTTTTGATCTTCTTGATGAGATAAAATCAAAAGATAGTGAAGCATATATAATTTTTCCATTGGCTGCTGCTAAACCTTTTAATCAAAATGATGCCAAAAGATTATCTAAAAAAAAGAACATAGTTATGGTTAGTGGTAGATATGAGGGTATTGATGAAAGAGTTATAGAAACTTATGCCAATGAAGTTTTTAGTATAGGTGAATATATCCTTACAGGAGGCGAGTTGCCATCTCTTATAATAGCAGATGCTATTAGTAGAAATGTAGATGGCGTTTTGGGCAATATGGACTCACTCACAGATGAAAGTTACAACCAAAATGAAGATGGAGAAGTTTTACTTGAAGCTCCCTCTTTTACCAAACCTGAGAAATTTAGAAATTTAAGTGTACCTTCAGAATTATTAAAGGGTAACCATGCTAAAATTCGCAACTTAAAAACTAAGCTGTCTGTTTGCAAAACTAAGTATTACAGACCATAAATGGGGCACTTTGTAAATACTCATACCCCCGACATAAGGAAAAACAATGAAAAATAAATATATAGCTGCATTTGAAGCTGCACAAGTTGAGTCTAAAGAGATTCCACAATTTAGAGCTGGTGATACACTAAGACTTGGTGTTGAGATTAAAGAGGGTAACAAAACTAGAATTCAGAACTTTGAAGGTATAGTTATCGCTTTAAAAGGTGAAGGTGTTTCTAATACTTTTACTATTAGAAAAACAGGTGCAAATGGTGTTGGTGTTGAGAGAATTTTTCCATTATATTCAGAAAGTATAAAATCTTTTGAAGTACTTAGAAAAGGTGATGTTAGAAGAGCTAAGCTTCACTATTTAAGAGGGCTTAAAGGTAAGGCTGCAAAAATTAAAGAGTTAAGAAAATAGACTTATAAAAGGTTGCTTACTCGCAATCTCACAAAAAAAGGCAAATTTTAAATGGTCACTTACATTAGTAAGCTCCCATTCAAAATTTGCCTTTTTTTATCACCTTACTTTGTAATCAATCCTTTTTTAAGTCTATTTTAAATTGTAAAAATGCAAAATATCATAAACTCCACAATTCAAAATATAACATTTAAAAACAGATCATTTTTAATAAAAAGAGATGATTTACTACATAAAGATTTTTCAGGAAACAAAGCTAGAAAACTTCACTATTTTTTAGATAATGAGTTTAATAACATCAAAAAATTAGTAAGCTTTGGTTCAAACCAATCAAATGCTATGTATAGTTTATCAGTATTGGCAAATTTAAAAGATTGGGATTTTGAATACTATGTTGACCATATACCTGAACTTTTAAAAAAAAATCCAAATGGTAATTATAAATATGCAATAGATAATGGTATGGTTATAAAATTACATAGTTTTAAAATGGCTGCTGATATATTAAGAGATGATGTTTTATTTATAAGTGAGGGTGGTGCAGTAAGTGAAGCAGCTTATGGTATCGAAATTTTAGCAAATGAGATAAAAGAGTATCAAAAAGAAAATAACTTAAAAAACTTAAAAGTTTTTTTACCAAGTGGTACAGGTACAACAGCACTTTTTTTACAAAAGTTTTTAGATATAGAAGTTTTAACTTGCCCTTGTGTTGGTGATAAAGAGTATCTTAAACAGCAGTTTTTAGAACTTGAATCTGATGAAACTATCCATCCTACTATTTTAAAAACAAAGAAAAAATATCATTTTGGAAAACTTTATAAAAACAATTATTTTTTATGGGAAGAGTTAAAAAAAGAGACAAATATAGAGTTTGATTTACTTTATGATCCTATTGGATGGGAGACATTATTGAACTATGATAATATTGATAATAGTACAATATTATATATTCATCAAGGTGGACTTCTTGGAAATGAAACTATGGTAGAAAGATATAAATATAAATATAGCAGCACAATCCACTAATAAGTTTTACTTAAGATTAACAAAGAAATTACGCGTGACTAGAAGATTAAGAGCCATTTATTAATATATTTTAGTCTGATAATTTATAAAAATCATTTTGTTAATAAAGCTATTTCCTTTAATCTTAAGTAAAACTTATAAGTGGATTGTGCTATAAATATAGTTTTAGTTCTACACAATAACCAAATTTAAAGTTTTTTTAGATATAAAATATTATGAAAAATATAACACTAGATACAACACATTTGAAAAAACTACCAAATAGTTTTTATACTTTTGTAGAGCCAACTCCACTACTTAATCCTAAATTAGGTAGTGTTAATAAAAAATTACTTAATAGTTTAGAGATTGATGATAAACAGATAAATCAAAACAATTTTATAGAGTTTATAAATGGTTCATTTTTAGCAAATGGTTCAAAAACATATGCAAATGCGTATGCAGGTCATCAGTTTGGTTACCATGTACCAAATCTAGGGGATGGTAGGGCCATAAACCTTGGTAGCTTAAATGATACACATTTTCAATTAAAAGGTTCAGGTAAAACACCATATTCAAGAGATGGAGATGGTAGAGCAGTTCTTCGTTCAAGTATACGAGAATATCTTATGAGTGAAGCTATGGCAGGACTTAATATACCTACAACAAGAGCAGCAGCACTTATAACCTCTGATACTAAAGTATATAGACATTATGATGTTGAAAATGCTGCTATTGTACTTCGTACTTCACCATCTTGGATACGATTTGGTTCTTTTGAATTTGCATATATGGGTAAAAATAAAGTTCAAAACTTAAAATCTTTAGCAGACTTTGTTATAGATGAGAGTTATTGTGAACTAAAAGGGCTTGATAATAGATATGATGAGTTGTATTTTAAAATAGTTGATAAAACTATTGAGCTTATGGCACTTTGGCAAAGTGTTGGATTTATGCATGGTGTTATGAATACAGATAATATGAGTGTAGCAGGATTAACTATAGATTATGGACCTTATGCTTTTATGGAAGAGTTTGATAAAACAACAATTTGTAATTTGTCTGATAATGAGGGTAGATATAGTTTTGAAAATCAGCCATTTATAGCACAATGGAACCTTTTAGTTTTGGCTAAGGTTATGTCTCCTATAACAAATCATCAATTATGTGAAAACTATGCAAATCTATTTATAGGAAAATTTAAAAAAAGATATTTTGAGATAATGTTAGAAAAATTAGGTCTTTATGAAAAAGTAGAAAATGATAATCAAATAGTATTAAATCTTTTCAAAGCGATGCAAAAAGATAGTATAGATTATACAAACTTCTTTTATAGTTTAAGTTGTGGTCAAGAGTATTTTCAAGGTGAACATATATCAAGTTGGGTAAAAAACTATAAAATAAGATTAGAATTGGAAGTTATCTCTAAAGAGGAAAGATTAAGTAATATGAAAAAAATAAATCCAAAATATATACTTCGTAATTATATGCTTCAAGAGGCTATAGAGTTAGCCAATGGTGGGGATTTTAGTTTAGTAGATGATTTACTGAAAATTGCACAAAACCCTTATGAAGAACACAAAAGTTTTGATAGATATGCACAAGCAACTCCTAAAGAGTTAACAAATATGATGTGTAGTTGTTCATCTTAGAAGGAAATAAATTTTGAGAATTTTAATATTTACAGTTCTGTTTTTAACAGTTTTTACACTTTTAAATCTATATATATCTAAAAGATTAGTTAAGCACTTAGATTTATCTAAAAAAGTGAAAAAGTACTTAAATATATTTTTAGTAGTTAATTTTTTAGGTATTATTGGTTATATGTTTGCTAGGTATTATGTAGATTTTCCAAATTGGTTATATTTTTTATTTTCTCTACCAATTGGTGTGTTGTTTTTACTATTTTGTACAGCGATTGTGTACGATATATCAAGAGTATTATTAGGTAAAGTTTCTATATCTAATGAAAGAAGAGCATTCTTTAAAAAATCTTTGGATATATCATCTTTAGGAGTTGCTGGTTTACTTATGGGTAGAGCTTTATATGAAGCTAGATTTATAGAGTTGGAAAAAGTTGAAATAAAAATAGATAATCTAAAGAAATCTTACAAAATAGTACAGTTAAGTGATGTACATATTGGTGGTTTGATTGATGCAAAATTTATAAAAGATATAGTTACAAGGGTAAATAATCTAAATGCAGATTTAGTTGTTATAACAGGAGATCTAATAGATGTAGATGTAAAAAGTGCATCAAAACCACTTGAAGAGTTATCAAAACTAAAATCTAAATATGGAACATATTTTTGTGTAGGAAATCATGAATATTTTCATGGGATAGAGTCTATAATAAAAACTGTGAAATCTATAGGTATAAATGTTTTGGAAAATGAAAGCGTATATATAGGTGATAAAGGTTATGGTTTTAATCTAGCAGGTGTTTATGATGTGATGGGTTATAGAGTTGATAAATTTAAACCAGATATAAAGAAGGCTCTAAAAGATACAAAAGATTCACCTATAGTTTTACTAGCACATCAACCAAGATATATAGAAGAGGTTGGTAGTGAAGTTGATTTAGTTTTAAGTGGACATACTCATGGAGGGCAACTTTATCCTTTTAGACTCTTAGTAAAACTACAACAACCATATATAAGTGGACTTTATCAACATAATAGTAGTACTCAAATATATGTAAACAAAGGTACAGGGTTTTGGGGACCACCTATGAGGTTGGGAGCTAGTTCTGAGATAACTGAGATAATAATTGTTTAAACTAGGTAGATTTCTTTTTCAGTTTTACTTAAGATTAACAAAGAAATTACGCGAGACTCATTAATAAATAGCCATTTATTAATGAGTAAATGGTTAAATGTATAGAGATAACCACTTAATGATTAAAGCTATTTCCTTTAATCTTAAGTAAAACTGAAAAAGAAATCTACCTAGTTTAAGCTATTAGCTCATTTTCTTTAAATAGTTTTAAAGCATATTTGATACTATTTGTTTATGATAAAATTTGAAAATAAAAATATATTTTTTTCAGGTCGTGGTGAAAAAATAGACAAAGAAGAGTTACTAAAATACTTTATACAAAACAATGCAACTATTGTAGAAGATATAAAAACAGCTGATATAATAATACAAGGTTATATGACACCTGTATATCTTGAAGATAAGTTTTACCTACTTGCTAAAGATGGTATAGAAGTTATAACAATAGAAAAAATAGAAAAAGAGTTTAGTGAAAACTTAGATATAGATTCAATAGTTATGGCTATTAAAATATCCAAAGATAAAGAGAGATTAATAAAACTCTTAAAGAATAGATATTTTAGTGATGATATATTTGTGATACTTCTAAAATATTATGACTGGGAAAAACAAGGACTACATGATACAGATGAAAATAGAGATGTATCAACAGCAATAGTGAGTAGATTTTGTAGTTTACAAGAGACTAATCACAATATACAATATGCACCCATAGGTGTTTATTATACAGCATTAGAAACAACAAATGCAAAACTTTTAGAGATTATATACAATATGCCAATGTTTCGTATCAGTGATAAAAATACAGTTGAAAATCAACCACATACTTTAAAAGAGGTGGTTGCTCTAAATCCAAATAGTTCTAAAACTGTTTTAATGCAAATACTAAAAGATGCAAACTTAGAAGAGTTGAAATTTTTATCTTTAAATGAATCTATAAATAAATTTATCTCAAATAAACTTTTTACATTAGGAGATAAAACAATAATAGAAAATCTTATAAAATCAAATAATATAAGTTTAGATAATATATATAATTGTTTAGAAAATAAACTATTTAAAAAACAAGTTTTAAAATATATAAATCTTACTGATGAACTGTTTGAAAAATTATGCAAGGATATAGGTGATATAGATGTAGTTTATCTATCTTCAAATGAAACCTTAACAAAAGAACAAATTGAAGTGTTATTTTTATTTGAGATAGATAGTGTAAATATCAATCTTCTTAAAAATAAAAATTGTTCAATGGAAAAGATTAAAGAGTTTTTAGAGAAAGATGATAAAATATACAATATAACAATTGCACACAATACAGCTTTAGATGAAAGTATATATGTAAAATTAGAAAAATTACATGATTTTGATGTAGATATAACATTGGCTTTTAATCCAAATAGTCCAAGAGATATATTAGAGAAATTATATAAAAAAAATAAACATGAGATAAATATGGGTCTAAGTCAAAATGAGAATACACCTATAAATATACTTATGCAACTACAAGTAGATGGTGCATACAGCTCAAATGTAGCAAACAATGAAACTTATAAAGAGTTTTCAAGAAATAGTTTAGGAATTATACAAAATGATAGCAATAGATTTAAAAGAAGCACTTATACCGTTAATTGATTCTCAAATACCAACTTTTATTTGGGGAAGTCCTGGTGTTGGTAAATCTTCACTTGTAGCTCAAATCGCACAAGAAAAAGAGATGAAGTTTATAGATTTGAGACTTTCACTTTTGGATCCTACAGATCTTAGAGGGATACCTTTTTTTGATTATGATAAAGATTTAGATGAGAAGAAAGCAGTATGGGCAAAACCAGAGTTTTTACCTGATAGTTCAAGTTTGGATTATGGGGTTCTATTTTTAGATGAGATAAATTCAGCACCTCCAACTATACAAGCAGCCGCTTATCAACTTATACTTGATAGAAAAATAGGTGAGTATATTTTACCAAAAAACTACGCTATTATAGCTGCTGGAAACTATGAAAGTGATAGGGGTGTTACATATCGTATGCCAACTCCTTTGGCAAATAGATTTGTTCATCTTGATTTTGATTTGGATTTTGAAAGTTGGAAACTTTGGGCATTTGAAAACTCAATTGATAGAAGAGTACTCTCTTATTTGAGTTATAAACCAGATGACCTTTTTATGTTTGACCCAAAAAGTAAAGAGAAGTCATTTGCAACACCTAGAAGTTGGAAGTTTGTTGACGATATCTTAAAATCAAACATACCAACACAACATTTAGAAAATGTGATAAGTGGAGCGATAGGTAAAAACAGTGCAATTGAGTTTTTAAACTATTGTAAAGTTATAGATGAATTACCTGATATATCTAAAATATTAGAGGGCAAAAGTGTTGATATACCTACAAAAAACTCTGCTTTATATGCTATGTGTATAGGGATAGTGTACAAATTACAAGATGATTTTACAACACAAAACTTATCAAATGTATTAGAGTTTTCACTTACACTTGATGGAGAGTTTACAGTTATGTTAATACGAGATATACAAAAAAATGGTATAGATGTAGAAGCTAGTAATAAATGGAAAGAATGGGTAGATGCAAATAGGTTTTTGATAAGTTGAAAAGTTTAAAGAGAAATGGGGGATTATTATCTATAGTGCAGCTATTTGGATATATATTTATACAAAAAAACGGTTAGAGAAGTTAAAAGTAATAATTATTTAGGATATTTTATCTAACTTAGATATAATAAGAAAAATGTTTAGGTTATTGTTAATGATTAATAAAAAAGTATCTGATTATGAGACAAAATTTACAGAAATAGAACCAGATAAGATTATAAAAGTACTAAATATTGAGCAAAAGTCGATAGATGAAGCACAAAAAGAGTCACCACATACACAAGCAACTTCATTGGATGTAAATGAATTTAATATTCAAACATATTTTAAAAATAAAATAAAAGAATCAAATGACTTTGTTATTGATAAATTAGCTATATTTAACAATATAACAGCAAGAGCTACTACAGTTATTAATAAAGTTGAAAGTATAAAGCATCTTCACAAAAAGTATGAAAATGATATGTCCCATTTTATGGATCAAAAAAAAGATGAATATATTAACTTTAAAAATGAATTATTAGATGCTAAAAGAGATTTAGAAAGATTTAAAACAAAAAATGATTTAGATAGAGATGAGATATCATCAAAATCTCCAATATTGAACATAGCTATAATTTTGGTAGTTGTATTGGTTGAATCTTTACTTAATGCAGTGTTTTTTGCAACAGGAAGTGAACTTGGTTTATTGGGTGGTTTGGGTCAAGCTTTAGTTGTATCACTTGTGAACTTGATATTGGCATATTTTACTGTTATAATTTGGAATAAAAGATTATTGGTATCTTTACATTTAATAGTAAAAGGATTATTGATTTTACTTAATATTTCCCTTCTTTTTTTAGTTTTTATTTTTCATTTAGTTGTAGGACACTATAGAGATGCTCTTAATATAAATCCTGAAGAAGCTTATGTTATCTCAATTCAAAACTTTATAAATACACCATTTTTATTAAGTGGTTTTGAATCATGGCTATTGGTGTTTTTTGGAATGTTGCTTTTTTTTATTCTTGTTATCGATATATACAAATATAAAGACCCATATCCAGGTTTTAGTGTTGTAACAAATAGATATAAAGATATTTATGAAGAGTTAGAAAGTATGAGATTAGAGATTTTAGAAGATATGAAAATAAAAGAGGAAGAGATTGAATCTGAACTTAAAATTTTGATTCAAGAAGTAATCATAGTGTATGATGAGGTACAGGCTATCCCTAATTTTAAAACAAGACTTAATAGTAAATATACAGAACACATATCACATCTACAATCTGTATATAATCTTCTTATTAAAAGATATAGAAGTATCAATATGTCAAATAGAAAAACGAAATACCCTGAGTATTTTAATAATATTGAGAGTCTTAAAGATTATAATGTTATAGATTTTAAACATTATGAAGATAATATAAATCTAAAAAAATTAAAAACCTTATTAGAAAATATATCTGAAATTGAAGCAGATTCTTTTGAGAAAATAAGAAAAATAACAAGTTCAATAAAAAAATCATATGGATATCTTCATGGCTAGAAGAAGAGGGAAAAAAAATAATGATTTAATGGGAAAAGTTATTATTGCTATTTTATTGTTATTGGTTTTGTTTGGTATATTTTTAGTGATAAATACAAATATCAATGAACCTAAAATAGATAAAAAAACACTTTGTAAAAAAGATAAAATATATAATAAACATATAATATTAGTAGATATAACAGACAAATATAACTATATACAAATAAACGATATAAAATCAAAAGTGGAGAATATAATACAAAATATCAAAAAAACAGAACAAGTAAAAGTTTATTTTTTAGAAGATAAAGTAGATGCAACAATAAAACCAGCACTTATAGTTTGCAATCCAGGTAAGGGTGAAGATAAAAATTATTTATACAATAATCCCACACTATTAAAACAAAAATGGAATGAGAATTTTTATAAACCATTATCTCAAACAATATCAAAAATTTCAAGTAATAAAGAGTTTAAGTATTCACCCATAATAGAGTTAATACAGTTGATAAACATCTTAGAATTTAAAAATACAAAATCAACAAATAGATTAACTATTATCTCTGATATGATACAAAATTCAAAAGAATTTTCTTTTTTTAAAGATCATTTAACTTTTGAAAAAACAAAGTTTGCAGATAAATACAGAACAAATATGAAAAACTTTGATGTTAATATATTATTAACAAGAAGAGATAATTTAAAACATCTTCAAGATAAAAAACATCTTCAATTTTGGATAGATTATTTTACAAAACAACATGCAGTAGTTTCAAATATAGTAAGGATAGATGGTTGAAATTAGAAAATATAAAGATTCAAAACTTATTTGTAATTGCATTTTTGTTTGGGAGTATAAACTCTTTTATATGGATAATTTTTGGATATGAATATATAGCTTTAATTATATCTATTATTATTATGATAGTTTATTTTTTTATTGGTTCAAGTATCATGAATAAAAAAAGATCTATCTCTTTAGAGCAATTTGGAGATAGTAATTACTATTTGGGTTTTTTATTTACACTTGTTTCTTTGTCTATATCACTTATAAATCTATCCACAAATAAAGATAATATGGATATATTAGTTTCACAATTTGGTATAGCAATAATCACTACACTTTTAGGTTTATTAGCAAGAATATATGTTATAAATTTTGCACCAACTCAAGATGCAAATAAAGAAAGCTTTGATATTATTGTATCGCATAAACTTCAAATGATAGATAAACAACTTTCTCAAACTATTGATAAAAACATTATTTTTTCAAATGTAATAGATAATAGAATTAATATATTTCAAGAACATCTAAATAGAATAACAGAGGATATGAACAAAACATATGAGGAGCAAAATATATCACTCCATAACCTTATGAAAAAAATAGAACAGACAAATAAACACTATATAAACAATGTTGAAAAAGTAGGTAATAATCTACAAAAAAGTGAAACAAAATATAATGAAAATATAATATTGTTAGAAAAATTAACACAACTATTAGATGAATCAAATACAATACTAAATCAAATAAAATCAAAAGAGAAACAAAAAGATTATAGTGAGTATTTTGAAAAAGTTATTGATAGTATTTCTGATTTAAAATCTTTAAAAAGAAATATAAGTACTCCAGAAAATATTAATAAGAATAAATTTATAAGTAATATAAAAAGATACTTAAAATATGAACAATAGGAGTTTTATATTTAGTATCACAATGAGTGAGATTATTATAATATTGTTTTTTCTACTTGCTTTGATGTCAACATTTAAGATAAATGAAAAAGAGAAAAGTATAACTCTTTTAACAAATGATATAAAGATACAAGAGCAAAAACTTATAGCACAAGAAGAGATAATAGAAAAAATTTTACAAGAAGATGCAAACTTAAATGAAAATTTTGATGAATTAGTAAATGTAACGGTATATAAAAATAAAATAGCGTCATTAGAAAATGAACTAAAAATAAAAAATAAACTTTTAGAAAATATTAAAAATAACGATGAAATAGAAAAACTTATTAATCAGTATGTAAACAAACAACTAAAATATGAAAAACTATCAAACCTAACATCACAAAATAAAAAGATGCAACAACAGATAAAGTTTTATAAAAGAAAAGAGGGTTTTGGGTTACCTCCATGTTGGATTGGACCAAAAGGAAAGGCTGAGTATCTGTTTCATATTACATTGTATGAAGATAAAATTTTTGTTAAAGAGGGATACTGGACTAAAAAAAATAGAAAAAGAGCAAAAAATATGCCAAACATAGATAAGTTAATAAATAAAGAGTTAAAATTAGATGAATTTCTTGATTTATCAGAGTCTATTTATAAATCATCTGTTAAAGAACAATGTAGACACTTTGTTGTATTAAGAGATAATGTAAAGAGTAAAAAAGCTTTTAAAAATATGACCTTCAATATTGAGAATTATTTTTATAAATATCATGAAAATATAAAAAGTATAGTAGATGATAAAAAGTGAGTTTATGAATAAAAGTAACATCAATAATAGAATATCTAAAGTTAAAGGAAAACTTATTGTTGATCAACCATATTTTGGATCAGTTGCACAACAGCAACAACCAAAATTAAACGAAGATATACAAACATTTGCATCAACACCTGAACACTTTGAATACAACGATGACTATATAGATAGTTTAAGTGATGAAGAACTCAGCTTTTTACTTACAAACTCAGCGATGCACCAAGCCTTAGGGTATGAAAATAGACAAGAGGGTAGGTTACAATGGCTTTGGACTATGGCTCAAGATTATGCTATAAATTCACTTCTTGTAAACAATGGCTTAGAGCTTCCCGAGCTACTTTTATATGATGACAGATTTGATACTTTAAGTTGTGAAGCTATATATAAAATACTTGAAGATGAGATAGATGAAGATAAACATACACCAAAAGATGTAGAAAATATCCGTTATGAAAAGATGCCTGATACCAATGAATACGATGAAAACCCTACAAATATTGAAGATATGCAAGAACAACTTTTAAATAAAGCAAAACTTCAAGGTGATCTTCCCTTAGGTATAGAGATACTTATCCCTAAGATTTTTGATGGTCAAATATCATGGAGAGATGAACTTTTTACACTTATTGAAAATAGTGTAAAGTTTGATTATACTTTAAGCCCACCAAACAAAAGATACTTATGGCAAGATATTGCACTTCCAAGTTTAAGTGGTACAAAAGTTAAACTTGTAGTTGCACTTGATAGTTCAGGTTCAATAGATACAACTCTTTTAGGTGAGTTTTTAGGTGAAGTTGAGTCTATCATGAACAGTTTTGAAAACTTTGAGATAGATCTACTTGTAGCTGACGCAAAAGTACAAGAACATCATATCTTATATCCAGGTGATGAGTTAATATGTAGTTTAAAAGGTGGTGGTGGTACTAACTTTGAAAATACTTTTGAGTATGTTTATGACAATATAGATAGTGTAACTCTTATGCTTTATTTTACAGATGGCTTTGGGACATTTCCTAAAGATGAACCACCATTTGAAACTATTTGGATTGTTACAAATGATGAACATA